>PMNN01000080.1:0-189 GCA_003161815.1 Methanobacterium sp.
ACAGCTTTGATTTCTGCTGATATATTATTTGGATTTTTGGAAGTTGGATTATTGTCGGATTGGTAGGTTTCAAGCCCGGCAGTGATTTTACCGGGGTAAATGGTGTTGTAGAATTTAGCCCAGTTTGTTAAACTGGTTGTTCCCTTTCCGTAGTCACCGGTATATAGCATGGGAACTATATGGTCGCCA
>PMNN01000080.1:262-3124 GCA_003161815.1 Methanobacterium sp.
GTTACTAAAACGTATATATCTGTAATTCCAGCGCTTTTTAAGGCATTGAAATCAATTTTTGATATAGGTGTAATGCTAGGGTTTATATAATAACCTATAAAACCATTCCCAGATGATGAGATATATGAATATGAGCCTAATATCAAAGTTAATAGTAATAAAATGGATAATACTAATTTGTAATTAATTTTAAACCCTCTCATAAATAGTATTTTATAATCATTTTAAGTATAGGATTCAATATACTTTCTAGTTGAATGTTTATTAAAATAACTAGTTATCTTATAGAAATAAAAAAAATAAGTAATTGAATTAATGGNNGATTAAATAATAAATTAATTTTTTTGAATAAAAATTTAAATACAATATTAATTTAACAATTATTCTTAGATTTAAATTTAGATTAATTCAATAATTATTTAAATTAACTGGTGATTAAGTGGGTTATTTAGTTTGTAGTAAATGTAAAAGTTATTATAAAATGCAATCAGGTGAATCACCCAAAGATTTCGTTGATACATGTGATTGCGGTGGTAAGATAAGATATATTGAAAATTTAGATATTGTGGATCCTCATTGGAAACCTTTCACAATCAGAAAAAAACCTACAAAAAAAGAAATATTTAAAAACAAAACACAATCCATATTCTCATTGCGAAAAATAAACTTAAAGAATCGTTTCCAACAATTCTATTATAATACAATTGGAAAACACATTCCTAATCGAAATCAATATAGAATCAACAGAAATCCTTATGGTAAGCAATCAAATTTCATTAATACTCTAAGAAATGAATTAAATTTTCATAATATCCAATGGATTCTGGTTATACCAGCTACCATAATAATAACATTAATATTAGGATTTGCCCAGGGCATCTTAACACTCTTAACATTCCTAATATTCCTATCGGTTGGTTACTTATCTAAAAACATGGCAATCGGAATTAAAAACGCGGTAATCACCGGCGCGATTTCCTATTTTTTAGGATACCTCTTATTAGGCTCATATCTTTTCTTAATATTATATATTATACTAGGAATTATCAACGGCGCGGTATGCGGATTCATAGGTGCATANNAAACCATAATAAAAAAATCAAAATATAACAATACTATCTAACAAAAAAATTATTAGGGACTATTTTTCCATTAAGTAAATTTATTTGAGGATTTCAAATTAATTCTTTAAAAATTCATCCGGGTTCACGCGAAATAGTATTAATAAAAACCTTCATTTACTATGCACTATGGGCTGGTACCTTTACCTCATTGAATTATTTACTCCTGTATTAAATTTTTTTGGTAATTTATTTTTTTTTATTTCAATTAATAAAATAATTATACAAATTTCCAATTATTCTCAAGGTTTTTGTCCAATTTTTCATTTAAATCTCTTATAGGACTATTAGCTACCAATTTATAATATAATGGTCTGCTGGAGGTAAAACTTTTACCTTTGAGGTAGTAATGCCAATAATTCCAAATCTTTTTCATCTACAATTTTTTCTTTAAGAATATCTGTCCTCATTTTCTGTTCTCTTTAATGATTGAATAATAAAAAATATATGATAATNNGGATGTTTTGGACTTTTATCACCACGACCCACTATATACGTTTATATTGGTTCAGTGGAACCGCATTATACTAACACAGGAATTAAGGAAAATGGATATTTCAGTATTAATATACCATCAGTTGAACAAATGAGGGAAACAGATTACGTGGGACTTGTTTCTGGTCGTGATACTGATAAATCAACAGTTTTTAAATCATTTTTTGGATCTGTGGATAATGCACCATTAATTGAAGAGTGTCCCATAAATATGCTCTGCAAACTCACTAAAACAGTTGACCTTCCTGGTCGTGATATATTCATTGGTGAAGTGCTGGAAACATATGTGAATGAGGAATGTGTGACAGATGGAAAGTTAGATTTCATGAAAATAAATCCACTATTATTCACATCTGCAGATGCCTCATACTGGGAATTAGGGAAAATCGTAGGTTCGGGATATAAAGAAGGAAAAACTATGATAAAACCATAGACTTACACATTCAAGATTTTATTAAGGTTATTTTTTAAATTGTATAAAATTAAAATAAGAAAAATAGGAGTTTTTTTCCTATTTCAGATTTTGAAATTATTTTCTTCTAATTGAAGCAAGTCCTGCGAGCATTGATAATGCGCCTATTGCTAATGGTATGAGTGGTGCGCCAGTATTCTGCATGGGCACTGTTGTAACGCTTAATGGCTCACTGGTATTTATAATGGTGTTTTCAGTACTACTATTATTTCCAGATGAATTATTATTAGATGAATTATTTCCTGGTGGATTACTTCCAGAATTAGGCGGGAGTATATCCATTTTTACTGGGGTGTAGGTATATGCATATCCTTTTGTAACCCATCCATAAACGGGAGTTTGATAGGGAGGATTATTAGTTCTGATACTGTCAATAGTTTCAGGGGTGCAAGAATAATATGCACATAACTGATATGTGGGTTGGTTTAGGTTTAGTCCTTTAGTATCGATGGTTACGGATGTTTTACCTGTGAAAAGGTTAGTAAAAACACCTTCCTCCTTCCATACAACCCCGCCATTATAACTACTTGCAAGGTAAAAATTCAAGTACCTCCAACCTCCAGGAAGCCAATCATACCATCCCAGGAGAATATTGTACCAGTCTTCGACGGATAATTTGGCCTCTACTTGGAGTTTATCACCTGGATGTAGATAAATATCCCCTCCAGACCAAGTTTTACCATTTATTTCAGTAATATCTATCTTAAATGCAGAACTACTTTGACCTTCAAAATTTGATGTTAAACTATTATTTTCAGATGGAACAGTTGTGTT
>PMNN01000248.1 GCA_003161815.1 Methanobacterium sp.
TGCGGGATTATTAATTGGTTTTGGTGTAGGTCTTTTTGTTAGTCGTAGAATCCATTTATCATGGGATGAGGAGTCTGATGAGGTGATTGGACGTATGGATTGGATTGGAGCGGTTATACTGATAATATATTTCATATTCATCTTCGCAAGAACAATCTATCTCGGTTACTTTATTCAGGGTACAACTTTAATCGTGCTTATTATTTGCATTACAGGAGGCTCTATGCTAGGTAGAATTATTGGTACGCGTCATGGTATTAGCAGGATCTTAGATGTATGGGATATTCAGAGAAATTAAAAAATAATAATNNTTAGAATCTTTATCTGGTACAGATATAGAATTTGATAAATTAAATTCAAACAATAAATTAATTCTTATAAAAAAATTATAATGCATGTTAGTTGCTCCATTAACGGATTAGATATTCCTGCATCTTTAATCCTAGATATTTTTTGAACATTAATAAAAATATTGCAAAAAAAGTTTAGTGCTAAAGAAATTGCCCTCGGATAGGTGATTTTGTTACTTTAGGGGTACAGTAGTAAGTGATATGATATTTTAATCACAGTAATATTTTGGGGCCTTTATCCTGATTTCAATAATATTAATAGTAAAGTATCACTAGTATAGGATTCTTCTACATCAAAAAAAAATTGAGGATGTTTCCTGGTGACTCCCCGAATCGGAGCAGATGTGCATAAAAAATATATAACGGCTGTTAAATCTATCAATTTATTTAGGATTGTGATATTTGAGGTCTTGGTAAATAATTTAAATATAAGTTCAAAGTTTCAAGCCAAACCGATTCAAACCGAGTTCATCTTTTTCTTCTTCTTGTTTTTCCTCGGGTCTTGAGAAATTGATGTTGACTAGTACTTTATCGCCAATGGAATGAATATTCTCGTATGATACTAATGTCTTTTCACCAGATCCAAATATGGAAAGGAAGCCTCTTCCCCCTTTCTCGACCACTAATGATTCTACCCTGTTATTGCCAAAATCCCATGTCACATCCTTTACTACACCCATTAAAATGCCCGAATCATCTATAACTTCTTTTCCCAGTAAATCTTCAGCGATATTCAATTTTTTACACCCCTTTAATTATATTATCATATCCTTCAGAATTTTAGAAAGTGCAATATATACATGATATCTAATTGCAGCTTATTTAGCTTATTTCATTATATAATATGTCTTCAGGGCATAATAAAATGAATTATTATCTAAGATTAAAAAATTAATAATAATAAAAAATCTTATAAAAATACCATAATTATCATAGAAAAAAAATTTAATTATCATTAATACAAATTTTGACGATATAGGAGGTGTTCTAATAACGGAAATAGTATTTGAAACATTAGTTTAAATTCTATTGTAGAAAAGAATTATCAATGAAGAGGAATATGATCGGATAATGGAATCCTAAACCTTATTTTTTTTATAATATTCTTCTCAATCAATTTATGATGATTATGAATTCATTTAAACTGACTTTTGAAGCTTAAGTAAATCACCAAACTAGTGTTGATTTATTTAAAAAGATAATTGATAAATTCACTATAGTTTAATTCTAACCATTATTCCGATTTTTATTAATTCTATTTGAATATAAATTAGATAATGGTCGTGCACTAATTCCATGAGCGAATACACTGAATAATACTGTAATTAAAACAGTGATA
This sequence comes from Methanobacterium sp., assembly GCA_003161815.1. Lineage (GTDB taxonomy): Archaea > Methanobacteriota > Methanobacteria > Methanobacteriales > Methanobacteriaceae > Methanobacterium_A. Next base: position 1,690 of record PMNN01000248.1, read on the forward strand.
ATCAGAGTATTTTGGCCAGGGAATGTTGTTTGCTCTTCCAGTGCTATGAATAATAGAACTATGGATGCAAGGCCTCGGGGACCGAACCATCCAATAAATAGGGTACTTAAAAAATCAGTTTTTGTCCCAATCAATGATATTGCTACTGGCAGCATTCTTATCACTGTTAAACTTAAAATAGCGTAGATAATAACAGGTAAAGATATGAAAGATGAATATTGTACCTATAATATTCCCAGAATGAAAAACATTGCTAAAACCAGGAAATTCCCTCAGTAGCCGTAAAATCAGTGTAGTATTGGCTGAGTCCTTAAGTATGTATCCTGCAGAAAGACCTCCTACAAAAGCCGCTATAAATCCGCTCCCCCCATTTGATCGGTTATAAAAAAGGAAAATATTGCCAATGAGAGTAAAGCAATTCTTAAATAGTTTTTAGTGATTAAATTTTTGTTTTTTGCCTTGATTATCAACCATCCGCCAATTAGTCCCACTGCCAAGCCTATTACTACTGCAAAAAGGATTTGTAAGAGAGCCGTTTCTACAAAAAATAGTCCGGGATGGAATGTTAATGTTAACGATTAATATTCTCCCTTGAATATTCGATTAATATAAATAAATTGTTGGATATAAATCAAGTTTGAAATTTCTATTGGAGCAAAAATGGTTGAAATATTATTCTTTTTTATCATGCTTTTTATAGTGGCTATTTTCTCCGGTTTAATAGGTAGATTGCCCATTAGTTTTCAAATGTTATTCGTTTTGGCGGGTATGTTTATTGGATGGCTGGTTACTGGATATGTAGATGTCTCTAAGCCACCATACTCGACGATAATTTTTTTAATAGCTGAGATAGCTTTAGTACTTGTTCTTTTTAGCGACGCATCCCGGGTGGGGTTAAAAGCCCTTAAAAATAGGCATAGCACTAGATTACTAACCATAGGATTACCACTTACCATTATTTTGGGATTTATAGTAGCTACTTTAATATTCCCTGGTATACCTTGGTGGGTAGCTGGTATTATAGGAGCTGCTCTTGCACCGACTGATGCAGCGTTAGGACAGATAGTAGTCCAAAATAAGAAAGTCCCAGAAAAAATAAGGAACACCATAGAAATAGAAAGTGGATTAAACGATGGAGGATCAGTTCCTTTTCTACTTCTTTTTATATCCATTGGTTTAGCCGAAGAAGCATTTAAACCTTCAGTATACTTTATCCAAGTTCTCGTGCAACAAATAGGTCTTGGAGCACTTGTAGGTTTAGCTGTTGGCATCATTGGGGGATGGCTGGTAATAAAAGCCAGGGCAAAAAAATGGATAACTTCTAACTTCCAGAGAATAGCATTCTTAGCAATGGCAATACTGACATTTCTTATAGCAGATCAATTAGGGGGAAGTGGATTCATAGCAGCATTTATTGGCGGATTAGCCCTAGGATACGTTGTTAAGGATGCTGGAAAAATCTTAATTGATTTCTCTGAGACAGAAGGACAATTATTGAATTTAGCCGTCTTTTTCCTCTTAGGAATAGTAGTACTTCCCTTACTTTATACCATAACTTGGCAGATTATACTCTATGCAATTTTAAGCTTAACAATTATAAGAATGCTACCAGTGGCAATATCATTAACTGGTACTAAATTAGATTTAGATTCCATATTATTCATAGGATGGTTTGGTCCTAGAGGATTAGCCTCAATAGTATTAGCATTATTAGCTTTACAAGAACTAAAAGTATTTCCGGGAGATAATATCTTTCTCACAGTTGCTTTCGTCACGGTACTAATAAGTGTTTTTGCACATGGATTTACAGCATCCCCTCTTTCAAACATCTATGCCAGAAGAAATAAGCAAAATAATAGAATAAAATGATTTTTTTATCTGATTAAAATGAGTTGAAAAAGAGAAATTAGTCTTATAAGGAATTAATTTAAGCAATTTTTTGACAAAATCAAGAAGCAAGCATCAAAAAGTCCTTCCAGTACATCTAATTTTAACGTAAATTATAAGAAGTTTTAAGATTAATATTTTTTTTTAAATTTGCTATTTCATTAGGTTTTTTATTCATATTTTTTCATATATCATTTAATTTCTAATTTAATTTATTGATAAAATATTATTTATCTGATTTTAAAATAAATGTGGCCAGTTTATTTACACACAAAAAGCAAAAGGTGTATTATTTAAAACTTTTTTAATTAAATCATATCTTGATTCATGAGNNCTTTAATCTTTGATATATCATTAACCATCCAATAGGAATAGTAATAACCATTTCTGTATTCTAAAAATTTAAAAATATTTTCTTCAAAATTTCTATTACGCAAATGATCTAACATGCTATCGGGTATTGTTTCTTTTAGTATACGACATTCTCCTGGTCTAATCTTTATTTTAGCATCATCATTATCAAGAAATGCTTGTACGAATGCATTTCCAAAAAATTTGTTTTTTCTAAACCTTTCAAATTCTATTTTTTTCTCAAATTTAAAATGACCATAAGCAACAGAAGTTGTTAAAATAAATCCATCATCTAGAACTAATTTATTAATTTCTTTTATTGCTATTAATAATGAATTTAAATTATTTTTGCTATTAGTTGGGCTATCATCAATAAAAATAATACCTGAATCTGAAGCAAATATCCCATTTAATTTATGGTATTTATGAACAACATCATAACCATGTTGATAAAAACTATCTAATGCTTCTGACGCATTTCCATATTTAATCAATTTTTTAAATCCTGAAATATCAATATAAGCTAAAAAAGTTTCATCATCAAAAGTTCTCATTTTATCACAACTAACTTATTTTTTATGATATAATTCAGTATAATACTAATCATATAATTTAATATAAGTTTCATTTTATTTAATATCTGCAATGTTTAATGAGAAACAAGGTCAATAATAAATTTATATAATAAAAATTATATGAAACCATATTATTTAGGGGGGAATCATGTGAAGGAAAAAATTTATTTGTTAGAAGAAGCTTTTAATTGTGATTTTGAAACGCCAATAGGTTTTTATGATAATGAAAGGCAGATAAATGTTGTTTTAATAGATGGAAAAAAGCATCCTCTAATATCATTTGAAATGGGTCTAGGTACGCAATCAAAGACTAAAGCAGCTCCTGGTGATGATGATCCTGATCCAGAGGATATGAGATGTTACTAATAGTAACAAATAAAACAGATCTCGCATCGGATTATTTAATATTGCGTATGGAAGAACTAGGTATTCCTTTTCATAGATTGAATACTGAAGATTATCTACATCAATACCAAATTAATTTAAGCATATCTAATAATCAAAGGGAATGGACTATAAATTATTATACGGGTAAATCAATTAAAATGAGTGATATTAAGGGAGTATATTTTAGACAACCAATTATACCTAGGGTGAATCAAAACATAGAGGAAAATGATTTTAAATTTGCTCAAAGAGAAGTTCTAGAGTTACTAAGATCTCTTTGGCGGATGATCGATGAAGAATTATGGTTAAATCATCCTAAATACTTAATGTTAGCTAACAATAAAATTGATCAATTAAGAAAAGCAGTAGAAATTGGATTTAATATACCTGATACATGTATATCTACCGATCATAATACAATTAAGAAATTTTATGATGATTTTAATGGCGATATTATTATTAAAGCAGTTAAACATGGTTTTTATAAAGGAAAAAGTAGTGTAAAAATTGCTCCCACCCAAAAAGTTCGAAAGGAATTCATTGATAAAAATAATCAATATGCTAAAGTACCTGCAATGTTTCAAGAAAGAATTGAAAAAGAATATGATATTAGGGTAACTGTTATTGGAAAAGATATTTATGCCACAGCTATTCATTCTCAAGATTATGAAGAAACTAAAGTTGATTGGTCTGCAATGGATATACGTGAAGATATAAATTTAATTCATAGTCGTCATGAATTGCCTGAAAGATTAAATCAAAAATGTTTAGATATTACTAATAAATTTAATTTAAATTTCTCTGCTATTGATCTTATTTACTCTAAAGATAAAAAATATTATTTTTTAGA
>PMNN01000043.1 GCA_003161815.1 Methanobacterium sp.
ATTTCAGCATTTTGATCTATTTGCTCTCCACAATTCCCACAATATTTTGTTTCTGAAATGATAAACCCCCCATAGTTATACTAATTAAAAGATATTCATATCATAATGATATAATTTACTATTTGTTTTTATGATTTAATATTAAGAAAATAATCCTTCCTTAGAAATTTATAATCTAATAGGGGGTTATGAATTCAATATGTACCAGTAAAATCACCTAAAAACTGATTTAGAATATTATAAAAAGTTCATGGATATAATGGATTTGATATATCCTAATTCACCTATTTTCACTACNNCCTGCTCAATCGCTTTCATATTTTTTTATTAACTATTTAGAAAAAAAGTAAGAATAAGAGCAAACGCGCAAGCAAGCGCGAGAATTTTCACACGCCATAGCATAGCATAGATTAAAGCAAACACTTGATTATTTGATTACTTCAAAGAATTTGAACTGAATTCATAAAGCAAGCACTTGATTAATTAAACAGTTACTTTTTATCATTTTTAAGGCATTTGATATATGGCAAGTGATCAATCAAGCGGGCAATTGCGGAATTAAGAAAACAAGTTAGAACTAAAGCACATTAACTTTACAGTCTCTATGGAACCAAATCTTTATATAACCACGGATAATGAGATAAATATAGTTATTAAGCATGTAGAGAGAGTGATTGGTATTCAGTTAGGATGGATAAAAATATTTATAGTTCTCGAGCAGTGTTGGAAAGATGGACTTATAAATGATGATGAATATGTTGATCTGCTCTGTAATTTAGAAAATGAGGAATTTGAGCTTAAAGATGAATTTATGCAGCATATTATAAATTTAATACTCGCTGGAGAACCATTGGTAGAAATGCAAAAAATAAATAATGAAGTATATAAATTAGACGAAAATTTATTAGCCGTGAGTTTACAAGAAGACCCAAGCATTGATAGTTTCATTAAATTAATCCGAAAAGAAGAATCATTAAAAACTGAACCTAAATTAAAAGATGGAAATATTGAATTAAAATTATATGAAAATTTTGAATTAGATGAAGAACCAGATTATGATGGTATAATAAAGAGTATAAACGAAAGATCCAAAGGAAATTGGATTTATGAATATGATAATCTAAAACAACAATGGAAAGATGGATTGATTACTAAAAATGAATTCGAAAATCGTGCAGGAGATTTGGGAGTTCCAGATCGCGAAAGCTTGTGGAAATTGAAGGGATTCAGGAGAATTTATGAATGTTCGAAATCTAATAAGAAAACAAGCGAAAAAACAATCATAAGAATCTACCCACAAATGCAAATTATGCAAAGAATTAAAGATTAAAAAGTAAAAACGTGAGCAAGCAAGCGAGGGTTTTCACAAACAACATATTTTCATTATTTATAGATCATCATGCTGGACCATCAAAACACTTAAAAAGCGAAGGTGATATAAAAAATATATCTAATATTGACTACTGTCATAACACTGTGCTCTATGAAATGTTATGGAGCAGAAACTATGATCTAAGTCGAAACTATCTGGAACCATTTTTGAAACATTTCCAATGTAACACTTCCATAGTTGGCCATACACCCGTTAATGGGATTGAACTCAATGGGAACCAGCTTGTGGTATCATCCAGCTTCGGCCTGGGGAAAAAAGCTTACGTGGAACTCGATCTAGAAACAGAAATCAATAATGGTCAAGATCTTCTAAAAATGATTAAATATCTGAATAAAAGCCATTCCTGATTTATATTATTTAGTTAAGGATATCTAATTTCTTAAGTAAAAATTAATATCAAAAAATCCGAAGTTTCTTACTGAATAGTGACATATGAATTTAATGAATGATAAAAAAATGCAGGATTATCTCCAATTTCTAAAATTCGATGCAGAGTTGATAAGCTCGACCTGATTTTCATTTATTATTGAAAGTAAGTTTTCTGGACTATACAATAGTTCCATTTTAAGTTTGACATTATCTTCTTGGGTTTTCTCTTCATCGGTGACATATTGGAGTTTTTCATTTGAGAAATTATTTACTCTGCTAAGATTTGATTATCTGATGCGCCTATTAGTTTATTGGCTATATCACTTATTAAATCATATTTAACTAGTTTTTTAATCCATTTTATGGGAATTCCGGTTTCTCCGTAGTATGCTCCTGCTATCTGACCATAAACTGCACCGGTGGTATCGGCATCATCTCCAAGGTTAACGGCCATTAGACAACCTTCCTCGAAACTTTCACTATTATAAAAAGCCCATAAGGCTGCTTCTATGGATTTAACCACGAATCCGTTGCCTTTTATTTGTGGTGGTTTTTTTTCTTTGAAGGATCCGCAGGCTATTTCATCAATTTCAGGTGATAAAATATTTTCTTTCCAGTAGTGTGGTATGGGGTTGTATCGTTTGGATAGGATTTCTTCTTTGGTTTGTCCTATTAAGGCGCCGATTATTATTCCAGCCATATATTTACAAGCATCAATTGTTAGGGGGTGTTGATGGGTGGTTCTGGAGCTTTCACCTGATTTTATAATTGCTATTTCGGGGTTTGAGTAATAATATAAGGGTATGGGTGCCAGGCGCATGATGGATCCATTTCCGGCGGAATGTTCATGATCAGGGCCGCAGTAGGGTTCTTGGGTTTCTAGAAACCGGTGGAGAGCTTCTTTTGTCGTGTTACCGATGTCGAAGCATTCTTCATTTACGCTTAAGTATCCTTCCTTGTACCATTTAAGGTATCTTTTGAGTTGATCGACTGGATTAAAATCTTTCTTTTGTATGAGGCTTTCTGCTAGACATAGTGCTGTGGATGTATCATCAGTCCATTCTCCTGGTTTTAGATTAAATAATCCTCCGCCAATCATGTCAGTTACTGGTTCAAATGTTCCTGGTGCTTGGAATTCTAGGGGTACTCCCAGGGCATCACCTATAGCTAAACCTATTAATGAGCCACGGAATCTATTGATCATTTCTTTATTTAACTGTTTGAGTCTAATTAAAAGTTTTACGAAGACTTTATCATCTATCATGTCTTTTAAGAGTCCTTCACAAAACCTATCTGCCCGTAGGGGTGCGGTGAATAGTTTCTGGATGGTTGGCAGATCTACGGTGGCTAGTAATTGGGGGTTATTGTAATATGTCTTTGCTTTTTCACTCCATTCCGGCCAATTGAAAGATTGAATCATATTTTCCGGGTAAAGTGCTTGGATGAAATTGTGAACTCAGGGGAGTAACTGTAGAAGGGGAGTTGAGGAGGTTTATTAATTAATTCATAGAACTGATTATCTGGATTATTAAAGTAGGGTATATACTCCAATATTGTAGTAATATTTTTGAAGTGGGGGTATTGGATTTCGGATTGGTTCTTTTGATGCATCTTAATATAACCCCCAAATTAGGGTGTTTAAAAAAAAAAGATTTTATTTTTTTTATGTTCTTAATATTTCTTCCATAGTTTTGGGTGGTGTTTCATGGTCATGTACTTCGAATTGGTAGCTGACATATTTTACTTGTTTCTTTTCTGAGCAGTTGAAGAAGTATAGTGACCAGTTAGCACATTCTGGGCATTCAACTAGTTTGATGAGTTCTGGTTTGAGTTTTAATCTCTCGTCAGTGGTACTGTTGTACAGGTAGAGTAATTTGGTGTCCATGTCACGTTCTGTGATTATTTCTTCTTCATCAAAATCATAAGAGTTTCCTTCGAGGACTTTAGCGTTAATGTGGTATAATCCACTAGTTTTCTCCATGTTGGTGGGGTATATTAGTTTTAAGGATTTATATGCGGTTAACACGTCGAACATTTGGTTAGTGAATCTATTAAGTTCACATATAGTTTTCTGAGCGATTATCTCCGACATACTCCCACCGTGACTTTTTTCATTCCTTTTAGAACTAATAGGGTAAAGTATTTGAATAACATTGATATTGGCGAGTTTTTTATAGAATTGCGGCTCAAAAGGAAGTATCTGATAGGTTTCTTTATCAAAAGTTTTGTATATACTACTTAAACGTGAATATAAATTTATCCAACCACCAAAGGTTACCCTCTCGAAATTTGAACAATCCTGTCCAAATATATACTCCTTTTTTTCATGGAATATATCCTGCGGCAATGCAGATAACAGGACTATGGAATTAAATGCAGCTATACTTTCAAATAATTTGAAATGATTTTCAAGCTGAGTATTTTTATCAGCCGAGGTTTTAAGGGCGATATGATAAGAGGTGGCGAAGGGCCAGATCAGATTTTTGTAAAACAGATCTTCATCAGCTATTTCCTCAAATTCCTTCATAAGATTTAGTAAATTATTGTAATTAAATATCTCGCTTTTAAAACCTTTATATAAAATATTTATCTTTCGATAAGTTTTATCTGATAAATTACTGGTTTCAACAATTTGATTTTGAGTTTTTAAATCGGGAATCTCAATTAACAATGAATTTAGTCCAAATTTATTTAAGGTTCTTTGAAAAGTACCATAAGAAAAAAGATTTCTCTCATTCTTCATAGCATTCGAATTTAAATACAATTTAAGATACTGTGGAGAAACCTCATCATCAGTTACTATGCAGAGGAAATATTTTTCTAGACTTTCATCATCAAATTCAGATCGGAAAATTACATCCTCTAAAGGATTTTTAGGGATTAACATTACCTCTTCAAATTCATCAAATTCTCTCTTAAAACTGACAACTTCAGATAATTTTTTAATTGGATATACTGATTTTTCTTTTTTAGTTTTTAATCGTTCAATACTCTTAAAATGGTCATAGCTCCATGAGGCATTGTGATCTGCGAGTGCGGATGCATCCACCCAAAAACCCTCAGACAAGTTTTTAACAAATTTACTACTTTGAAAATTATCAAGTACTAAATCTACATTATCAGATGAATATTTAGCAAAGAATACTTTACTTCTTTGCTGCGTGTTTTTGAGTATGAAGAGACATGTTTTGAGTGTTGCCTCGGGATAAAAAGTATCGTTCGGTAATGAGATTATACCTTCCACGGAATAATTCTCTATTAGGTATTCACGCATCGGTAAGTGATAATCGGAATAAAAAAAGGATTTTTGCTGTGGAAGAATAAACAATAGATACCCATTTTCTGCTAATAAATCTAGTGAAGCGAATAAATAAGCGAATTCGTTATTTAAAAATTTAAAGTCACCCACATTGGATGCTTCTTTTAATTGTACAAATGAAGGTTGTGATACAATTAAATCATATTTTTCTTCTAATTTATCTTTAATTTCGAAGAAGTCATTGTTTAATAGTTTATAATCGATATCATGTTTTTCCAGGTTTTCTTCAGCTATTTCTATGATGTCCGGGCTAATATCTATCCCCGTAAAACTGGCTGGCTGTTTGGTTCTTTCGTTAATCTTCCAGAAGAAACTTCCACTGCCGCAAGCTGGATCTAGTATTTTAGTGGATTTCCANNCCAGGGTGATACGAGTTCTGCTATAAAAGAGACTATATTTTTAGGGGTATAAATAATATTTTCTGGTGTAAAGCCCGTTTTTATCATATTTTTTTAATCCTCCCCAATGAATACTTATTAGATAAATTTTTTTTTTATCTCCAATTTTTTTTGAGGTGATTAAAAATTTATTCTTGTGAACTTGAAACTTTAGAGATAAGCATGATTATTATTAAATTTATATTAATTTGATTTTATTTATTATTTTTTTACTTTTCATATGCTCTCTTGGATAATCGTTGTGTACATGAAGAAAAATACTATTTTTTATAGAATTCACCCTGGAAGATGATAAATATCTGAAAGCTGTTACTTGGCTTTTAATTAATATGAAACGTTAATATTTCCAGTATTTTTGAATTCTTTTTTTAAATAAAAAGGAGGATTAAAATTATGGAGGATTATATACCTTTTCTGCGTGAGTTTGGTAAAAAGCTTTTGAAAATGGATTTGGAAACATTAGATGGCCAGGAAATGGATTATATTTGTGAAATTAATGAATATACAGGATATGTGATAGGATTTGATGCGGGTGCGGATGTAAAACCCCCATCTCTTTTATTTTTAGGACGTGATTAAACAATAAAAAAGTGAAGAAGATGATAATGAGTCGTAAGTGAAAAGATTTTGACAATTCATATACTGTTGGAATGGATTCCTAAGGGTTTATCAAAAGGTTAACCGGCGGGGATTAGTTATTACTGAATGTATTGATATAAGCAGGAGTAAGCACTGTATCTGCATTCCCTTAAACCTGAATATTTTTTTTTTAGTTCCCCAAAGGATTTTAGATAATTCCCTAGGTATTATTTAAAGTTTAAGAGGTTTCATAAATGTGGTTTAATAGTGATGGGCGTAAAGAGTGTAAAAATTTCATGTGTAATGAAAGTTTTACTCCTACTAGGAAGTTGAAGAATTTCTGTTCACCTGAATGTAGGGTTGAGTTTCGCCGGGAGTATAAGCGGATTCATGGTAATGAACGTTATAAATTGAAGGTGATTGATAAGTATGAGGAGAGGAAATGTCTATTTTGTGGGGTTGATTTTCATCCTAAGCATGGGAATCAGAAGTATTGTACTTCTGGATGTAGGATGAAGGCTAATTTGATTCAGCAGGATTTAAGTGCTCAGAAATTGGGTTATAATACTCGCAAGGAATTGAGAATTGCTAAGTGGACGACCTGCCCTGAATGTGGTGGGAGGCTTTTCTTATATATGCGTGAGCTTGTGTGGATGTGTGGCAATTGTAGTTACAGTAAGAAAGATAGGTATAAGCATACAGCAAATAACCTGAAAATTTTAAAAAGAATATTATAAAAATTTTTTTTTATGGATATTGTCCTGAAATTGTGAT
>PMNN01000205.1 GCA_003161815.1 Methanobacterium sp.
TTAAACAAAAAAATAATATTAAATTTTTTTATTTAATATCAACTCTGATGCTAGTTTCCTTCTCGAGTTTGGGTATTTCAACTCTTAAAACACCGTTTTTGAATTCTGCATCAGCTTCATTTGGTATTACTTTTTTAGGAAAGCGTACCGTTCTACGTATATATCCACTTTTCCTATCAGAAATGGTAATATAGTTACCCTGCTCGATTTNNAGCTTTGACTTTTAACTTAGTTTCTGTAAGGTTGAGTTCTATATCATCCTTTTCGATGCCAGGTAGGTCAACTTGTACTATTACACTGTCATCTGTTTCGATTATATCTTTGCCTGGTACAAAAGTATAATCTACGATGGTTTTTTCGATATCAGTTTTGATATTGTCGATGGTTTGAGCTGTGTCTTCCAGCATTTTCTCAATTAAACTTTTCCTATCTAAAATAGTTCTTTTCATTTTTTCAGCCTCGTTTTTTGAGTCATTTGATAGGTTCTTTAAAGAATTATATAAAATTTTCCAAATTTAGAAGTGTTATTAAGAAGTAATAAACTATTAAAAAAGTAATAGTAACTCATTTTTACAAAAAATAAACAAATCCATGAACATTTAATTTAATATTTATTTGGAATTAAAAAAGATTTTATATTTACATTCGGGTTTGGAGGATTTTATATTAGATTTATTTTCTATAAAATATTCATCTATATTCATCCAGCTGAAGGTTTGTTTAATTATAGCCTGACTAATTAGACAATAAAAAATATTTTCATTATTTTTTTCACACCAGGAGCATTTTTTCAATATTATTAAATATTCATTATATTCGGAGCGGATTTTAACCTGAAAACCTAAGTTAATGAGGAATTTACTGATCCAAGAGAAGTATATATCTAATTTCTCATTTTGGGGCAGTGTTTCAAAGACACTTCGATTTATTACGCCAGTTTCCCTGAGAAATTTAGGTTTCATAATCTTTTCGAATCTTCGGTGAAATCTGCCTAAAATTATTCCTCTGTTTATTATGGATAAATTTGAGGATAACTGAGGTATAATGCTTTGCATAAAAACCTGAACATCATCTAAACTATTAAATTTAGTATCTTCAATTTCTTTTTTAGTGGATCTGTGATTGTAAATGGCAATTTCAATATTATGTCGTAACTCTCCCTCACTAATGGGTTTAACTAAATAACCCATACTTTTCGTGTTTTTAAGACGATTAGAATCCATTGATTCTAAAGCTGTAATGTAGAGAATGGGTATATCCATAAATTCTTTAATTTTCTGAGCAGCCTCTACACCATCCATTTTTCCCTTTAGGATGATATCCATTAATATTAGGTCTGGTTGTGAATTTATAGCTTCTTTAATAGCATCTTCTCCGGTATGTACTATGGATAAAACATCGTAATTCCATGATTCTAACACTTTTTGCATTTCCAAAGCCGTAATGGCTTCATCTTCCACTATAAGTACACCATCCCCCATAAAAAAAACCATAATTTAATTTTATAAATAACAATTGTATAGATTAATTATTAATAATCTTTGTTAATAATTAAACAATAAAATTATTATTTATTAAAGTTTATGAATTATTTCATTAAATTTTTTTCATATGAAAACCCAATTTTTTCGAATCCTAATTTAGATTTTCATCTAATTTTTAATAATATTCTTCAACCTTAAGTTAATTAATACCTTTAAACAAATAATAACATGGTGATGGGAGATTGCGGATGGGATTTAAAAATAAACAACTTAAATTCTNNCCTTATTATTTTTAATATTAATTTCGAAAAAATAATCAAAAAATGATTATTTAAATAGAATGAATTCTCATTTATTTTTATTACTTCTCTGCTTCCATTATTTCAAAACCTGATTTTTCATACATTATAACAGTAGATTCCCATTCATCTTCGCACATTTTGATATCGTCTAATCGGCACAGCATCCTCTGTTCCTGAGCATCATAAAAACAATGTTCTGTATCAATCCAATAGAATGATAAAACTATTTTAACCTCAAAGCTTTTCTTTAAAAAAAGAATATCCGGTATTTCTAAATCCCTACCAAGCAAGTATTCATTAATCACCTTGGTAGTTTCTTTATTAGTTACTTCTACTCTGCGTTCCACCCATACTCTCATAAATTACACCACATCTTTATTTAATATTGATTCAGACACTCAAAATTTTAAGTAGAGATATTTCTTGAATTTCTTATCCATTAACTATAATTATGAATTCTATTACACTTTACCCCCATAAAAATATAATTTTCTAAGAATTTCTACCAATAATATAAACGTAGATTTTATCTATTCTATCCACCTTATCAGGTTTCCACCCATAAAAGGTCCAGTAATAAGATACTATACGAGTACCAGGTAGAAGCTCTTCTTGTAACTTAAGTTTCAGTCTTTGATTAGCCTTTGATGAGAGAAAGAGAGTTACCACCGTTGCAGGAGTTAGATCTTTATGGAAAAAATTACCCCAAAAAATTTTTACTTGCTGATTAACACCTAAAAGCATTATCATCAGTTTAGACCAGATATATCTTAGTGGATCTGCTTCTATTCCAATTGCATTTGCATTAAATCTTCTAGCTGCTTCTATAACTATTCTACCATCACCGGATCCTAAATCGTAAACAATATCTTTCGAATTAACTTCAGCCATCTCTAACATTTTCCTAACCAGTCTTTTAGAGGTGGGTTCCCAACCTGCTCCAATGATATCGGACCAAATCACCCAAAATACAAAAATTATCGCTATGGCAATTACGATTAGAATTAAAGTTGATATAGTTATCAATTTTCAGCCCTAGTTAAATATTTTTTTATATTACTGAATAATTCTTTTAAATAAATACTATTTTTTTTAAATTTTAATTAGGTATTATACAAAAATTATCAAATAACCTTAAAAAAAAGTAGGTAGAGTTAAGTCATTGTTTCTTTTAGAATATAATAGACCATGGATTGAATATCACTGGGTAATATACCCTCAATATAATTGTATCCATTACTTATAAGGATTAAATCGGGTCTTGCAACTCCCGTAAATGATGGTGGACTGAAATTATCATCATGTGCACGCGGTAACCAGTTTAAACCAGTTATTCTAGTTTTAGAAGTACTTAACAATATTGTAAAGTCTTTACGCTCGCCTTTTATAGTTTTATACCATTTACCGGATTTCTCAGCTATTGTTGCAGCACAAGCTCCGCCAACAATCTCTACAACTAATGCGTTTTGGGGGACTTTATTGTTCTCAAGAACATTTATATGGGCATTTGGACCAATTCCGGAAGCATAAGCTGGGACACCCAACAACTTTAACTGATGGACTATTGCATTAACTCTGTTAACATCTGATGCAATACTTATAATGTTATCAGATACAATGTAAACAGGTCTTTTAGCATTCCAAGCATTCATGGTTACGTAGTTAGGTAATCTCTGATTGGTTTTATAAAAATTCATTATTTTTGATAACATTAGATTCACTGGTTCGTAACGCATTAATCCTAGAGATGTGTTTACATAGTTAGGTAATCGTCCATTAATAGTAATGAAGCTTTTAATTTTCTGTGCTATGGATAAATATTCTGTCTTCGATATTACTCCGCTTTTAAAGTTATTTATTGGTGCTGTTGGATAAGATACATTTTTAAGAGCTGTAGGAGTTTTAGAGTTATTATTAACTTTCAATATACTATTTGTTAAAAGCACAGTAAACTGAGGTTGTGTGATTTGATGATCTGTTTGGTTACTATGAATCTCCACGTAATTAGGTATTATATTATAGGTGTTTGAGAGATTAGTGACTTCTGATGATGCATTGGCAACTTCTTTTACAGTGAAGTTTGGATTAGTATTATTTGTAGTGATAGTTTGATTTCCAGTTACTGCAAATACATCAACTGTATTTAAAGAGATGGTCATTAGTAGTGAAAATATCACTNNCTCTATAAAATCATATAAATAATTATCTTTTAATTAAAAAAAAGGTGATAATAGAGGGTTTTAGAAATTTTAGAATTTAAAAAAAATATTATTTATAAATAAATATTGAATTTAATAATATACCTCTTATATTCGTTTTAAATGTTACACCGGGTGGTATCAATATTTATTAGAGTTATTAAATTGTTTTGAAGTTAAATTTACTTAGATAAGCTTTATAAATTGATTAAAATAATNNGATGAAACATGTTCTAAATTAATTAATTTTATTTATTATGGTAATGGAGAAACTTTATATGAGATTCACTCTTCCTATTACTTCATGATTCAACTTAATTGGCTAAAGGAGTCTTAAGAAGCTCTTTTTCTGAGAAAAAAAATCAAAAGATTTATATAAGATATGCATTTGATTGTTACCTAGTCCTAAATAATTCTTTATTTGAATTTATAGGACACGGAGGCGGTAAAATTAATATAAAACTATTATTTGGTTTGTTAATACTTTTTACTTTAAGTATAGCACTACCCATAAGTTCAAACACCGTATCTGCAACTACTGTAAATCAAACTATACATTCTAATTCAACAACAATAATTAATAACACTAATTCTAGTTCTATTACTCCAAATAAAACTCTAGCTAGTGGATCCACTAGCACAACAATTGTATCCAAAACTAGTTTTAGCTTAAGTCAAATTAACGATGCTTCAGCTAGAATTAAAAGTTTTGTTGGTACCAACCACCGATTACCTAATTATGTAACAATATCCACTCAACTAGTCACCATGCCACAGTTCCTTCAACTTGTAACCAAAGATTTAATTAACACTAATGCTGGTTCCACAACTTCAGTAACATTGGGATCTGTAACTTACCCATTAAATCCATCACAGAGTTTTAAAAGTGGAGATATAACTAAATCAGAGTATATAAAAATCGCTAACAGTTTACAAACATTCATAAATTCGAATGGACGAGTACCCAATTATACTACCACATCATTAGGAACAATGAATTATGAATCATTGATCTACGATTATTCCAAGATAATGAGCTTCTACCAGACGTATAAAAAATTACCAAGCTATGTATCAGTTACACCCGGAGCAGTCCAATCATCTACCACGGTACCTGCTGCTCTACTACCATACTTACAACCAGGTACTTATGCTCAGTCTAACGATTCCACTATTAAGGCGAAGTCGGCATCTATAACAGCGGGTCTTACATCTCCTTATTCCAAGGCAGTTGCAATCTTTAATTGGGTAAGAGATCATATTACTTACTCCTTCTATTACGGCACTAAATACGGGGCTGTTGGAACTTTAAAAAGTGGAACAGGAAACTGTGTTGATCATTCTGATTTAGTGGTTGCTCTGGCTCGTGCAGCTGGAATACCTGCTAGATATCAGTATGGAATGTGCAAGTTTTCGGATGGAATCTATGCACATGTATGGTCTCAATTATATGTGAATGGTCAATGGTATTATGCAGATTCAATCAGTAAATTGAACACTTTCGGAGTTATTAATAATTGGAAACTAAGTTCCATGATAGGTACTTATATACAATTTCCATAAAAACTCCATTATTTTTTTTATTAAATATTAATGTTACGTTAATATTAATTTAACTTATAAGAATAAAAATAATATAATCTTTTATTTTATTAAAAAATTAATAAATATTCCGTATTTTAAATTGAAATACTTCTAAGCTTATTAAATAGATTTTATATAAGAATAAACTAGAATACTATTTAATAAAGCCCCTATGATTAATTATTGATGAAAAATGAACTTAAAATTATCTATTAATCATTAGAAGAAATTGCTAAGAATAAATTAAAGATTGAAGAAGCTTTCTTATGACAAACAAAGTTTTAATCTAATTTATTTACTAGAAACAATAATAAAGCAAGCTTAANNAACCAAAACATTTATAAGGCTAATAATTGATCGATAATATAATCCTAAATAAATTCTATAATCGAATTTTATAGGATACGGAGGCGGTAAAATTAATAGAAATATAATTTATGTAATGTTATTAGTTTTAACTTTAACATTGCCATTAAATGCAAATCTAGCTTTTGCAGCAACTGGAAATCAAACTAACACAATAAACAGTACACCAAATACAATACAAAGTACAGTACAGCAGAAAAACATCACATTAAGTAATAATACTACAACAAAAAATACAATCTCAACATCTCAACTTAACACATCAAATAAAACCAGCAATACTACGAATACAACCAAACTTGCAGCAGGATCACCTGCTTCGACCACCACAATAACTACAACTATTAAAGTATTAATCTACAGTGGAGTTTATACAGCTTTAAGTTGTGTTACTGGATTAGAAACAGCATTAAACTATGCCAACACTCATAATTTAACACCTGGTATCCATTTCACATACGCCACTTCTACAGTGATTAATTCAGCAGTTCTCGCAGGCTATAATTTATTAGCCATGCCCGGAGGTGATGGAGGTTCACTTTATCTTGGAAGTAGTAGCATAAATGGAGCTGCCATTAAAAACTTTGTAGCTAATGGTGGAGGATATTTAGGAATCTGCGCAGGTGCATACGCGGGCTCCAATTATGTGGATGGTAGATATAATGGTTGGGGAGTTGCACCTGACGTTAACGCTAAACCAGTAGGTTACGTGGGATTATTATCTATGCAATTCACTTCAGCTGGTCAACAGATACTGGGACGTTCTGGAACAATAAACATAGAACATTATAACGGACCAGCAATGTATGTCACTGGCGGAAAAGCAATTATAATGGCAACCTACGCTGATAGTCACACCGGCTATAAAGGCTACGCTGATATTGTAGGTGATTACTATGGTAAAGNNTCCCATCCTGAATTATCACCACAATACCCTGACATAATAGCTAAACTGATTGTCTGGGCGGCTAATGTACCAACTAAATCTACAAGTACTGTAACACTGAGTCAGATAGGTACAGCTGCTTACAGTGTTAAAAATTACATTAACACTTATAACAAACTACCTAGCTATGTGACTATAAATAATCAGCAAATTACTATGCCCCAATTCCTCTACCTTTCAACAGCAGGAACACTTGGAGTAAACAGTGGATCATCAGCTTCTATTGCAATAAAAAATGTTAATTCAGCTACAAACCCTTCTGGAACCTTTAAAGCAGGTAATATACTGAAAACAGAGTATATATCACTTGCACAGAAGATTATGAATTTCATTATAGCTAATGGACGTGCACCTAACTATGCAACTTCTTCATTAGGGGAAGTATCATATAGTAAGTTAATTTACATGTTCTCAGCGATAATGGGTTACTATCAAACTCATGGTACTCTGCCAAACTATGTTT
>PMNN01000048.1:0-2949 GCA_003161815.1 Methanobacterium sp.
AGATAATTTACCGTCTTTATTTAAAGATAGAAGAACCTTTAGATTATAATATCGCATTATTTCAAAGGCAATATTTAATGGAGTTCTCTCCCAAGTGGTTGGTATATTTCTAATCATATAATTTTCAACAGGTTCTTGGATTTCTGTTTTCCATAGCGCATTATTGATAATGTCAGAAGCTGTAACTAAACCTACTAATTCATCATTTTCAACTATGGGGATTCTTCTTATCCCATTTTCCAGCATTTTCTCTGTTATAGTCTGTAAACTATCATCTGGATGGGCAGTAATAATGTTCCGAGTCATAATAAGTGCTATCTGCTCTTCATCAGGATTTTTCACTAGATCAGTTCGGGTGAGCATTCCCACTAGTTTTCTGGTGTTGCGTTTTACCACTGGTAATCCTGATACTTTTTTATCACTCATTAATTTCATGGCATTAGAACGGTTTCCAGGAACTTGGATATAGTGTATATCAACGGACATGATATCTTTTACTTGCATTGTTTTTCACTCCATTCTAAAAAAAATATTTTAATCTTTTTTGTAGATTTACAAAAAAATAGTAATTAATGAACGGCTAAAACAGGAATTTTTGCTGATCTAACTACTTTTTCCGTCACGCTTCCGAGTAGAAATCTGTCTAGACCATGTTTACCTGAAGTGCCCATCACTATCAAATCTATATTCTCCTCTTTTACAGTTTTTAGTATTACATCTGCTGGAGGTCCTTCTTTACTTTCTTTAATTAATTTTACACCAGTTTTAAATTCTTCATTTTTTTCAAGTTCTTCAATCAATTTTGAAATATTATCAAGTGATTTTTGGCCTTCATCTTTTAATATTTCTGATACCCGAATGGTAAGATCCTCTGCTGGTAGGCCTACCAGCGAAGAAGTATCCACAACATTTAAAGCTATAAGTTCTGCATTACTGTGCCCAGCAATCCAAATAGCATGCTTTGCAGCTTTTTCAGCATATTTTGAACCATCTGTGGGTAACAATATTTTATGGTACAATTGGTTCACCTCTATGGGTTTAAATTTTTAGTACACCTTTGGTCTAAAAGAGTAGACATTTGGTTTAATAGAATATACTTTCTTAATACTCCTCTAAATAAAAAGATTTCTAAGTTTATTTTTGTATTCATCTAATATAAATAAATTCTAAATTTACAAGAGATTTTAATCGCCCTTAAAATAAACCACTATTTAGAATCTATCACTATATATTAAAATATAAATTTGATTCTTAAATCATAAAACTGATTACTTTATACAAACTAATTTACCTTCAGTAATTAAACCTTTTATATTTTTTGATTCAGTCCTATTAATAATGGATAATATGGGATCATGAGACATCTGCTCCACAATCACAACATCCGCTAATCTACCCTCTTCCAATGAACCTATATTAAGTTTAAGAGCCTTACCAGCATTCACAGTAGCCATTTTTAATATTTCCCTAGGTGGAAAATATTCCCTGTAATATCCACGCGTCACTTTAAGTGTATATTCCATCTCCCGAAGTAGATTAGGAGAATTGAACATCAAATTATCAGTTCCTAATAGTAGATTCACGCCTAAATCAAACATTTGCTTCACCGGAGGAATACCAACTGCTAATGCACCGTTAGAACGAGGGCAACATACAACTGAAACTCCATAATCCGCTAACAACTTTAAATCATTTTTTATAGGGGCAGTCAAATGCACTAATAGATTGAAACCAGCGTTCAAAGCCCTTTGAACCTCACTCATACCTGTAAAATTAACAGAATCCCTTTGAACCTGCTCATACTCTGCCACATGAATTGCTGATAACTTTTTCATCCTTTCACAGGTTTCAATAATAACCGAAGCAACTGAATCATTAATCTCCCCCAAACCACTCGGTGCTATTCCATCACAAGATTCAAGAAGTTCCTCTACAATTACTTCTATAACTGGATTTGGAGTGGATTTTAGGAATGAATCATGACGTCCCAACACAACTTTGCGAATGGGAATACCTTCTGAAGCTTCATTTAAAATATCAATCCCTTCAAGTCCTCCCTCACGAAAATCAACAAATGTGGTAGTCCCAGTACGTAGCATTTCCCAAATAGATTCCCTCATAGAATTTGACATTAAATCAGGAGGTGTCTTGGCGAGTATCTGATGTTTAATTCCAAATGGCGGTTTCACTATCTCATTTATAGGTTTTCCATCACCCATATCCATAGCCACGGAATCTCCCAGATGTATATGGGAGTTTATAAATGCAGGAGCAACGATACAACCTTTAGCATCTATAACTTTACCTTGCCTAACATTCTGGGAAACTTCTACAATCTCCTGGTCCTGAATCAAAACATTCGCATTCATACTGTCAAGATTCTCTCCATAGAGGACACGGCCATTCTCAATAGTGATCATATAATATAATAAATTATTTTTCTACTGAGTATTTATTATTTGGTAAATTTTTAAGCCCCAATATAATAAAAATAATTTTTTTAACTTTATCGAATTCACTATTAAAAACTTCAAAGAAAATATTTTCGCTTAAAATAGATATGCTTTGAATATAAAAATGAAATACTGATAGTTATGGCTGAGTTAAAAAGTGATCTTGGTTTATTCGATGTGATGAACCTAGTGATCGGCGCTATAGTAGGGGCGGATATCTACATTGCTGCTGCTTTCGGAGCAGGTTATTTGGGACCAGCATCATTAATAGCCTGGATTATAGCAGGGCTTATGGCTATTACCATAGCATTGAGCTTCGCTGAATGTTCATCCATTATTCCAAAAGTTGNNTAGCATATCTTACTTATTTTTATCATAACATGCCTGAATCAATTCAAATAATGATTAAAGTTTTATTCGTCCTTTTCCTCACAATGATAAATCTTTTAGGAGTAAGACAAGGGGGGAAACTCAATGACATATTAACAATTTTGAA
>PMNN01000048.1:2981-3127 GCA_003161815.1 Methanobacterium sp.
GTAATTACAGTTTTTTATTTCATGACTAATTTCGTGGTTGTTGGAATTGTTCCTTGGATGGAGCTCTCAACTTCTTCGGCTCCATTAACTCTTGCAGGCTATGCTCTTATAGGGGCTTTGGGAGCGATAATTTTAAGTGTAGGTGC
>PMNN01000208.1 GCA_003161815.1 Methanobacterium sp.
AATCCCGCCTGCCGGACTTGAACCAGCAACCCTCGGATCTACAGTCCGATGCTCTGCCAAATTGAGCTAAGGCGGGACGTTGATGGGACCACCCGGATTTGAACCGGAGTCTCAGGCTCCCAAAGCCCAAAGGATCGACCAAGCTACCCTATGGTCCCTAAAAATTTTAAAACATATTTTCTCCCAGTTTAGAGCCCCGGACGGGAATTGAACCCGCGACCACGAGATTACAAGTCTCGCGCTCCACCAGACTGAGCTACCGAGGCATATTAGGTATAGGGAATGTTGGCTTAAATACTTTTTGGTATAGATGTGTAGTAAGATTTTATAGCTCAAATTTATAATAAACCTACTTAAATTAGATAATCGTTAATCGGTTCTTATTCAGTTATTATTACCTAATTATTATAATTCAAATCAAATTTGATGAATATTTTTAGCCCGTCTTAAAACCTCCACTACGGGAAGTTTCTCCCCAGCCAGTAAGTTGATAGATGCTCCTCCACCACTACTAATGTGACTGATTCCTGAAAGACCCATTCCATTGGCTGCTGCTGCCAGGTGACCACCGCCAATTATGGAAAATCCAGACGAAGATGAAATGGCATTTAAAATATCTTCAGTACCTATATTAAAACCATTTTTTTCAAACACTCCTGCAGGACCGTTTGCAAATAAGGTACGTGCCTCTCTGATAATTCTAGCATAATTTTTTATAGTTTCAGTACCTATATCATATATACGTTTATTAGGAGTCTTTTTCACTGGAAATTCAACTCGTTCATCATTAATACAAACTGCAACATCTTGTGGTATAATTATTTTACCTTTAAATTGCTTTAAAAGTTTTTTAGATTTTTTAACCCATTCACAGTAGCCTTTGTTTTCTATAAATTTCTTATTTTCATTCCTTATATTAACTCCAGCTCCCCACAAGAAGACATTAGCCACCAATCCCGTGGTTAGTATAAAATCTGCATTATCATTGCGGAGAACGTTTTCTGCAACCATAATAGAGTCATCCACTTTCACTCCACCTAACACGTATACGCAAGGCTTTTCAGCTTTATCCATTGCACTATATAATGCTTTGAGTTCACGTTCCATAACTCTCCCCGCTGCGGATGGTAATTTAACTGCAAATCCTACCAAAGATGGTTGTGATCTGTGAGCTGCTGCAAATGCATCGTTAACATAATAATCAGCCAATGGTGAGAGCTTTTTTACAAGATGAGTTTCCGCTTGTAATTCCGGATTTCTCTTAAGGATCTCCTCTGAGTAGAATCGAACATTCTCTAATATGATAATGTCTCCGTTTTTCATCCTGGATATAATTCCACGTGCATTACTTCCGAATATATCATCGACATAATTTACCGGTTTTTTCAATATCTGAGAGAGTGATTTGGCATGTTGCTCTAATGTAGTGAAATCTTGTTTACCTGGTCTGCTTTGATGGGCAAGTATAACTATTTTAGAATTCTTATCTGAAATTTCTCTAATTGTTTCTGCGTGCATTCTGATTCTGGTGTCGTCTAATATATAACCAGTGTTAGGATCAACAGGAGAGTTTATATCCACTCTAAGAATAACTGTTTTGCCCTCCATATTAAAATCATCTAATGTATTAAAGTCCAGGGACATATTATTCCACCATTCACACTTTTTCTACTCTTATAAATTTTATATTAATAAAAATTCCAATTAAATTCTACTAATGATTACCATTTTGCAATATTAATCTATTGTTTAATGGGTAAGAATCTATTTAAGTTATTTTCCTGAATTCAAATTTTACTTACCAGATTATAAAGTGCTTTTTTAGGATCTTCCGCCAGTATGATCCCAGAAGCCAATAAAACTCCATCACTACCCAGATCCAAAGCTGCTTGCATATCATCTGCAGTGGAAATGCCTGCACCACATAAAACACCTATTTTTGTATTTATTTTATGTATGGCATCTACTGTTCCCTCTACTACTTCTGGTTCAGCCTGAGATACAGGAATACCAGATCCTATGAGTTCAGGTGGTTCTATAGCCACGAAGTTAGGTTGTAGAGTGGCTGCCGCGACACTAGTTTCAATATTATTGGTGCATATCACACTCACCATTTCTTGGTCAGCCACTCTTTTCACCATCTTTTGAATATTTGCTAGTTTCATGCGATGTTCAGAATGGTTTAAAAGCGTTCCCGTAGCTCCGACCATCTTCACCGACTCTAAAAGAATGCTTCCAGTGTGTCCACCCGCATCTACTGCATCTACGTGTTGAGCAAGTACTGGAATTTTTACTTCATTGGATATACGCAGCAAGTCCGTGTATTGGGGAACTACTGCAATATTTACTCCCGTCTCATTAGCAACTTCTTCTGAAATTTTAGCAAGTTTTAAAGCTTTTTCTCCGGTAGATTCAAGGTAGGTTTTAAAATTTAGAATTACAATGGGTGTCCGAGTAATTTCCTTCATAATTATCCCTCCAAAAGAGTATGCAGTTATCTATATCTGTCTTTTATGGCGAGGATATAAAAATATTGTGGTTAACTAAAATAGAATAATATTAAAGAATAGCCTTATTTTAATGCTTAATTGATGGAATTACCTTCAATATTTGAATATACGAGACTTTAAAATTAAGAAATTATTTATTTTATTAATTTTCATTTATTTTTTTAAAAAAAATGGATGTGAACAGTTGAATATTTTTAAGAGTTTTCAACTGTTATTCAAAATATTCTATTTGAATTTTGTCTTAAAGCTTATTGTCTGCTACTAATGAGTAATTGGAGTTTGCCACGTCATTGAAGAGATCTGTGCTGAAATATTGTCTGTAAGGAACATTAACCCATGTGCCGTTATAGTAGTACTGTACAGATCTGTGATTGCTTGCATATGCTGTGGCATACTGGATAATTCTAGCATGCACGTGTGCTGCAGTAAGTTTTTGGTAGAGATAGTCACTCATAGCCCAGCAGTCACCGCCTCCATTAGCCATTAATCCTGCTGCATTACTGATTCCACTGATATACCTGTATTTCGAAGCACCTATCATTATATTATCAACTGTTTGAACTACTCCTGCTGGTGTAATTGGAGTAACAATATTACTCCATGGATTTACTGACACAGTGTTGGGTAGTCTATGATTAGTAACGTAGAAGTTCAAGATCTTGGAGTATGTGTAGATTAGTGTTTCAAACCTTATTTTTCCCAGTGAACTGTTTACATTATTTGGTGCCTTACCTGTGCTGCTTATATTTGATTTTATAATTTGTGCAAGGTTAAGGTATTCTGTCTTAGTTAAAGTACCAGCTTTAACAGTTTCTGTAGCATTCTTTGGTGATGTTACATTTTTAAAGGTGATTGAGTTGTTTGTTCCATTGTTTATTTGCCNNTGGGGCATGGTGACTTGATGGTTATTAATGGTCACATAGTTTGGTAATCTTTGATTAGTGTTATAAAAATTTGTTACTTTGGTTGCTGCTGTGTTAATTTGACTGGGGGTATATGTAACATTAGAAGATATATTTGTTCCAGTTGTATTATTTACGGTTTTCTGTGGACTTATCGTGGAATTATTACCTGTAGCCGCAGAAACACCACTGACATTTAATAACAATGCTATACTAAATAGTATCAGCATTGGCATTATCCATTTATACTTAATTATACCGCCTCCATGT
>PMNN01000109.1:0-2231 GCA_003161815.1 Methanobacterium sp.
GTATTGGACAGTGATATGAGTTCTTCACCCTCAAACCCACTCTCTGTTCCAATTACTGTGCATCAAATGAAGCTGGCTGGATTTGAAGATGCTGACATTAAAAAAGTTTCCAAGAATAACGCATCAAATTTTTACGGAATTTAAATTTAAAAACAAGACTATCCATCCTTTTAACATAAAATTTTTTAGAATTTCAAATGCTCCTCAACTCTCGGAACATTAATTGCACCCAAATTACCTACACATTTTGAAGCCGTCAAATTTCCAAATTGGAGACATTCACCTATTTCTTTATTTTTAACAAAGGATGCTATAAATCCTGCTGCAAAGGCATCCCCTGCTCCAGTGGTGTCCAGGGACTTAACTTCTATGGGAGAGGAATGCAACACTCCTTCGGATGAGTAAAGATCTGCTCCACGTCCACCACAAGTCACCACTACCATAGGAACACCCATCTCTACCAGTATCCTGGCTCCTTTCTCTAAATTTTCTCCTGTTAAAAGTGAAACTTCTTTTTCATTTAAGAATATTATATTAGCTCTTTTAATAATTTTATATAACGAATCAAGTCCGTAAGATGAAAGCACAGTTCCAGGGTTCAGTGAGAGAAATTTAGCATATTTAGATGCTTTTTCAACCACTTCATGATACATGCCGGTGATGTGTAATATACTGGATGATTTAATATATTTTTTATCCTCTTTCTCTAATTTAAATTGAGCATTAGCTCCCATAGACGTGTAAATAGATCTTTCCCCTTGCTTATCAACAGCAATAAAGGCCATGCCTGTTGATTCATAGATTTTGAGAAGTCTCTCTGTTTGAACACCTTCTTTTTTGAACTTATCAGTTACAAAACCACCAAACTCATCATATCCTACCCTGGCAATTATCCCGACTTTTACATTCATCCGAGAAACACCAACAGCGAAGTTAGAGGCTGATCCACCTAAAGAAACTATCATCTTCTCTATATCCACTTCATCATCAGCCTTCGAAAACCTGGGAACTTTCATAATGAAGTCAATATTACAGGTGCCTAAGGCCGTTACTTCAACATTAAAAGTATCATTCACGGTTAAAACCTCTGAAAAATCTTTTTTATACTATTTAATATTATTTAAATTTTCGAATCAAGTATTTCTAAATTTGGGACGTAATAAAAAAAAAATTTGAGATTGACACTAAAAAGAAATTTTGAGATGATTAAAAAAATTTTTTTTTATATATTATTTATTCGGGTAGTATACCCACAAATTTCTTAAGCCGAATAAGTATACTTTGCTTATCTGGTTGGATTGGATTATAGGTTTCACCTAAAAGATCAGCTGCTAGTTGCATTATAGCATTACTGGTGGGTGATGAAGGGTTTAATTCTACCACAGACCTTCCCATCGCCATCGATCGATCCATCTCCCGGTCATAGGGAATGATACTAATAATTGGAACCTCTAATATAGCTTCTATTTCATTAGGGGAAAGCAGAAACTTATCATCATACCACATATTTAAAACGAAACCTAAAACATTAATATCTAATTCATTAAAGAGTATCCTCATTTTAAGAGCATCAGCAACTGAAGTCATAGTAGAATTAGTAATTATTAAAACTTCTGTACCTTCAGGAAGACCATCAAAAATGTTAGAGTTAATTCCTGCGGGTAAATCCATCAAAAAAACATCACCATAATCAGAGCCTTCATTAAGTATCCTATTCCAGGATATATAATTAGGATTAATATGTTTAAGAGTCTCAAAGTGGATGCCTGTGGGAATAACTCGTATATCATTTTCTATTTCATATACACAGTCTTCTATAGATTTATCTCTCACTAAAACATCATGTAAGGTAACTTCAGGATTTAAAAGCCCAGTTATAATATCTAAATTCGCCATTACTAAATCTAAATCTAACATAACAATTTTCTCACCAAAAAGGGACATAGCAACTCCTAAATTAAATGTTAGAGAAGTTCTACCAACTCCACCCTTTCCTGATGCAATCGCTACGAATCTAGACATTTTTTTTAACCAATTAAATTATTATTTTCATAGAAAAATGAACCTTGAATATTCTTAAATGAAATCAATTTTAAATCAAATTATCTACGACCTAAAAGACCTTGCACTAATTTAGCAATTACACCCTTCTTATCAGGTTCAATAGGTTGGTAACTTTCTCCAATTAAATCTGCAGCTAACTGCATAATAGCATTACTAGTAGGTGATTT
>PMNN01000109.1:2249-5539 GCA_003161815.1 Methanobacterium sp.
GGGGTTGTTACCAAAATCATTTCTTGAGCAGCAGCTATAGCTGCTAAAGCATCTTTTTCCAAGCCTGCAGGTGCATCGATTAAAAGTATATCCACATTCTCTACTAATTTTAATAATGCATTCTCTAATCGGTCTAATTTAATTTTCCGAAGACCTTCCAAGGATATACCTGCAGGGACAACTTTCACACCACCTGGACCTTCGTATACGGCTTCCTCAATTTCTGCATCTCCAGAAAGTACATCATGCAGAGTCACAGACTTACCTTCCATTCCTAAAATTAGTTCTAAGTTAGCCATGGCCACATCGGCATCCAAGACTAAGGTTTCCTCTCCATAGGTGGATAAAGCTACTCCTAAATTAGCAGTTATGGTGGTTTTTCCCACTCCACCCTTTCCTGAAGCAACTGCTATTACTCTTGTCAAATAATATTCCTCCTAACTAAATCTCTACATTTATATCAAAGTTGTCAATAATTTCAGGATATTTTCTGAAACTCTTTTTTATTTCTATTTGCGCAATATTTATAATTTGTCGTCTTAAATTTTCAGTATCCCTTGATTCACCTATCATTCTTGAGAAAAATCCTTTAGACTCATATTCTATGATAATATTAATGTTTCCTGAGAGTTCATTTGTATTATCTAGGAATACTAGGACTTCAGTACCTCTAACTTTAGGTATACCTAATACTGTTTTCTTAATTTTATTCATAAGAGTTAGTTCTATTTTTTCCACATCATTATCATCTATAGATCCACCGTTATAAGAATATAAAATATTTTCTACATCGTTTTCATTTATTTCTTTAATTCCATATTTTTTTAATAGCCTTGACCTATCTATAGATTCTTCTTCAGACTCTGTTTTAATGGTGGATGTTTTTTCAATCTCTTCAATTGTCTCCGATTGAGTTTGAATTTTTTCTTCAGATTCAGATTCCTTAGAATATGTTGAATCATCTACTGAAATGGGTGGTTTCGTATTTGATGAATTAGATTTTTCTAATTTAACTTCAAGATCTGAATATTCAGTTTTAGACTCTTGCTCTAATTCATCTTCCTTAGAATATGTTGAATCATCGACAATAATGGATGTTTCTGTATCGGATAAATTAGATTGTTCTAATTTAACTTCAGAATCTGAAGATTCAATTTTAGAATCTTTTTCTGGAGTTAATTCAGATTCCTCTTCCTCAGATGTGGAAGTTTCAATTATTGTTTCAGAATTAGGTTTTTTGATGGATTTAGATTCATTTTTCGGATGTTCTGGAATGATTTGTGTATTTTCTATAATAGCTTCTTCAGTGATTTCAGATTCACTTTCTAGTGTTCTTTTTGAAGAATTATTTTCAGCATCACTACTGGGTTCTTCAATTTCTGTATCATCTGATTTTTTTAATTCACCTATGACATCGTAGACATCATAACCTGGTTCGATTAAATAAGGTTTGTTTACATCAATAAGATAATCAACTGGAGATTCTTTTAATTTAAAAACTTCAATAACAGTATCATTTTCTTGCATAGCAGATGCAATGCTTTTTACAGCTTCTAATTTGGNNTAAAATTTAATTCATCAGCGTAAGAAACCATAGAAGGGCTGATGATTGGCATTTCCATTTTATTTTCCCCCTATTAAATTAAATAATTAAAAATAAGCTATTAATATTTATAATAATAATATAACCCATTTTTATTATTTAATCAATCATAATTGTATTTTATCATTTTCTTATAAGCTTGATTTCGGGAGGAGTAACAATTATAATATTTTTATCATTTTTACAGAGTAATATGGCTTCACCGCCAGTTTTATCTCTGAAGGCCTTGAGTTTTTCTCCTGCATTTGTGAAATCTTCAGGTTCATCTCTTTCAAAGTGACTCAAATCCATTATTATCGGAGTTTTCTCCTCCTCAATATGGCGTAGAGCATCAATGAAATCATCAAGATTCTTTATTTTCATCAAAATTATTTCATAGAAAGAGTGTTCAGGAACTATTATAGTTTCTTCTTCTTTTTTCGTGTGTTCATCTTCCAAGCCAAGATTTTTCTTTAGATAATCCATTATATCCTTCATTCTCAAAATCCCCTCATTATATGATCAAAAATTTATTTCATTCAATTACTCTTGAATGTGTGATACCAACATGATCAATAATTGTATTCAATAATCTTGATGCTCCCCTATTCATAATATCCACTGCAGGTAATGCATATTTCTCTTCGAAGTTCTTTAACTCACTCTTATTCTCAACATTCCTAAGATTAACAGAAATCCCAACCACTTTAGTGGGTTCAACAGCTTCTATAGCTTTAATTTCATATTCTATACCTCTAGGGTAGCGATAAGGATGATTAGGTCGATGGCATACTATTGTAGCATTAGGTTGAGCTCCAACCAATATAGCTGCTGAAAGACCTCTTGGATGAGGATTATTATCTTCAGTGAGGCTGGATTGTCCCTCTATAAATATAATATCAGGATTTTTATGTTCTTCCATATATTTTATTGTTCCCATAACCGCGGAAGCTACATCCATAACAGAAAGACTACCGGCTCTAAAATTTACATCAACAGGCCCTTCGAGTCCCAGTTCATCTGTAGAGATTACTACTGATTTTAAACCCATCTCCTGAGCAGTTTTTCCCAATATTCTAGTGGTTGTCCTTTTACCACATTCTTGAGATGTTCCACCTACAAAAACTACCGGACTTTTTGGTTTATACTTCAATTTGGGTAGTATTTCACTGCATTGGGATGGTCCTGTTCCAAATATCTTTTTAATAACATCTAAACGGGGACTGATCTCTTTTATAATAACATTTTTATCATCTGCAAACTTTGTCAGGGAGGGATTTAAAGTAAGTGGAAGAGATCTAAAGGAAGTAACCACATTTTTACCTTTGTCTATGGCCTGTACTGCATATTTAAGTGCTGATCCCTCAGCTCCAATGGGGAGCATTATTGCAACACTTCGAGCATCTGTTTCTCGGATAAGCTGATTAAGATCAGAATAAATTGTGTGATTACAGAATTTTAAACCATGTTTAGATTTATCATCATCGATAAAACCAATAGCCTCCACTCCTTCAAAATTGGCAAACTTTTCGCCTCCTCCTCCACAGCCAATTACAATGAAAGGGTTGAGATCGTGTAGGTCTTCCACCGAATTAACAAAATACAAAAAAATCACTCCTATTATTAGTGATATATCAATGGGATATTCATTATATATTTATTTAATAAATATCTAACCATGATATATACTATTGGTATAAACTATTTA
>PMNN01000053.1 GCA_003161815.1 Methanobacterium sp.
ATTTTTCAGTCTTCATTCTTTTCATCTACTTTTATAGCTTGATCTGGACAGATCAAAGAGCATAATCCACATTTTGTACATTTTTCCGAGTTTACGGGGACTGGTACGTAAATCCCCTTTTCGTTCAATTTTTTTGATTTTTCATAAACCCTGACTGGACAAAATTCTGTACATAAATTACATCCTTTGCAGAACTTTTCATTAACTGTTATCATAATAATTTACCTGATTATTGATTCAATTTTATGGATGTATCTTGTAACTTTATTGGAATAATGTTCATTTTATTTTTTATTTGATTACTATAAAAATTTAGATGTTTAATAAATCTATACTTCATAATTAGAATATAATAAAACAATGAAATTGCTTTATAAAAAAATATAGGTTTTATATATAATATTTTTTAATACATTTTTTTTGTAAATAAATAAACACTTCATTGAACTTCTTCTACATATATTAATGGATAATGAAGTTCCTCTATGAACTTCATTCTTATAATTGCCAGATTTCCATCGTACTCCGAGAAAACTTTAACATCTAACATATCTCCACTTAATGAAACATATTGATATTCATTCTTTAATTGTTCCAGCATCTCAGAGTTAATCTTAACTTGAACTTCTTTTATGCATGGTTGAAGTTCCATTGCATTCATCATGGCTTTTTCAAGTCCCTCAGCCGTTCTGGAACTAACTGGAGTTCCAATGAACTGATGAAAAATCGCTCCCATAGTTATTGCTCCTTCAAAGATTGCTCTTTCTCTTTTCGAGATAATTTTAAAATATTTTTCATCTACATTCATTATATTTACCTACAAAAAAATTTTAGTTCCATTATATAGTAATGAATTTTTCTAAATTCATTTATTGGATTTATTTATTGATAAATATTTTTTTTAAATCAATTACATTATATTAAAAATAAATCCATATTGGGGATTAAATCTTTAATTAAAGACTGAGGAAATTATTTATGTTCGACAAGAATGATTCAATACCATCAGTTGGAACGGGAAAGAAATAAGCATAAATCAAAAGGACAGTTAATACTATTGTAGCTATAAATATAAACATCTTATCTTCTTTCACAGGATAAAAATTGCCTAGAAGCATCCCTCCACCAAATAAGCTGAGTATTATTAGTAAAGCGTAAGGGGATTGTGGATTAGGCTTGTTTTGAGAGTTTTGTATAGGTGTTATATTATCATATTTTGCTTCTATAATCAGTCTCTGAGCATCAGACCCTAGGGGATAACAAGTTATTAAAAAGAGGTTATTACCTTGATATAAGGATATTTGATATGATGAATCCACAATTGTAGAGTTTAAGACAGTGTATTCCACATTTCCCACGCTTGGCCATGTCAGATCAATTTCATCCCCCGATTTTAGTTGATCTAATTTTAAAAAAGGCGAACCATGCAATGTTCTATGTCCCCATAGTATTGTAGTGCCCTGACCGGGTAAGGTAGATTTAGGTTCGAAATAAATTCCATAATCTATAGATTTATTATTAATACTTTGATTAACCCCGATTTTAGGTATGAGTATATAAGGAGTATCATTAGAGTTAGAAACAGTTACTGAGTAAGAATAATAATCTACCTCAATTAAAAAGTAAAGTGAGATGATAAACATCCCTACTAATATAAATACTGTGGGGAATTTCATGCTAAATTCTTTAAATTAACTACCTTAAGAACTTAGCGTATCCCACCCCAGCAGCGACCATACCCGCTGCTAATATGAAAAGTCCGTACGGAACACCTGTATTCTGACTAGGTACTGTAGGGGTGCTGTTAGTTGCATTTCCAGGTGCGAATACTGATGATCCATTTCCAAAGTTTGCTTCATTTCCGCTTCCCGATTTGGGCCATTTATACGTGTAAGTGAAGAGATCTGATTCACCAGATGCCATATGGACATCCCAAGCCGCAACCCCGGTATCTCCTACTATATCTTGATCCTGGAATGTTGCTGGTGGATCACTTGAAGTTAATTGTGAATCAGTAGGTATTATAGGCCCCCTTATAATTCCTGCTATTGGATAATCGGCATCGTTTCTAGCATTGAATGAAAAGGTCCCACACCATGATTGTAGTTGCAAATTAGGGTTTAAAGTTTGTATTTCATTAGGTTCGAACGATGAGGCGGATAAACCCATATCTGGTATTAAAGGCCAATATGTATTAGGTACAGCTGCTTGATTCCCTAGAGATGTGCTATCATTTGCAGCAAAATGTGTTCCAGTTGCGACTTCTGTGAATGTTACTGTCTTAGTTTCTCCAGGTTGAATTTCCCAACCAAGATCACCCTGACTAGACGATGGACTGCTTCCAGGATTAGTGTTATCTATCATATTTTCTGCAGTCGGATTCGTTGAATCCGGTGAGACAGTCCAAGTTATTGGCCCGTCTACAAGATTTGCAGTGTATACTTGACTTATTTTGAAAATCTCCACGTGGCTTCCAGAATTATGTATAGTTGCTGTAATAGTTGCTGTAAGACTATTCATTCCCACGTTAGATGAATTGAAAGCTATCCAAGTTCCTCCATTGCTAGTGGAATTATCCGCCGAAACTACATTTAATGAGTTCGCAAAAGTAAAAGCACCTAAAATTGCAAAAAGAGCAATTACTATTATTAAAGCTTTACTAAAATTCATAACTTTAATCCCCCTCTTATCAATCTCCCTTTTTTATCATAACTAAATCGTAAAATCATATTTTGTAATAAAACAATATTAATTATTATATTTATCTATTTTTTTTATATGTCTAAACTTGGCTATTAATTTTACCAATATTAAAGGGAGATTATAAAGGATCTCCCTCAAATTTACCAGTTTCATCCAGTTCCATATATTTGATGGAGTTCAGTTATCATCCATGTTGGCGCGCTTTGAGTTGGTACAACTAACTGTAATGAATTCATATTTTGAATAACGAACATCGTATTTTCTCGAGGTACCTCTAAAATAACCATGTACTGCGCATTCAGATCTCCTAGATTGGATGCTCTTTCAAAGTCTGATAATCTCCATCCGTAGGAAGTTAAGAGAGAACTTATTGTTGCTTGATCCCATGTATTAGATGAAGCTGCTCTTAAAAGTTGTTCAACATCGGTTGTTGAAGATTGAGATCTTGAACTACTACTAGCTAATTGACCTGCGGCAATGCTTTGAGCAGTGGTTAAATTAGCAGCTATAGTTCCACTATCTTGAGCTCTTAAAATAGCCAGTACCGTTGCTCCACTAACCTGAGGAGTGTTACCACCATTACTTGCGCCAGTACTGCTCGGACTAGTCTGATTGGTTTGATTGGTTTGATTAGTTTGATTGGTTGGTTGTACTTGTGTTGTTCCATTGGCGTTTAGGTAGATATCTACTGCGTCTCCTACATTTATTAATCCACCAGCGGCCTGTAATCTAGTTAAAATGATAGGTACCGCCACTGTATCCGGAGTAGTTATAACCATATTAGATAATACACTAGCATCTGCTTGATTAACTACTAGCTGAGCATTTGAAACTTTTATTATAAGGTTTTTTTGAGTTCCTGCATTATAAGAAATCTGCACTCTACCATAGGCATCTTTTTGATTGTTAATTTGCTGATTTTGATATGCTCGCCAACTAATAGTTGCAGGTCCAATCACATCCACTGCTGATGCTTGATTTGGAGTCACTGCACTATCAATTTCAGCTAATAAAGTTTGTGATTGTGGATCTGTTGCTAAAGGTCCTTTATAGTACGTATTTACTTCATTTATCTTGGTTTGTTTAGCATCGTTTAATGTGCCCTGATATGGACTGTAAACAAAGAAGTAATAACCTGCCCCTACAAGCACAACTATTATCAGGAAAAAGACAAGTGCACCTACTAAAGTTCTCTGGTCTTCATCAGGGATTCTTCCACCGCCACCGGGTCTGCCAGCAGTGCCTGTTTTTCTTCCAAATCTAGGAATAATACTACCCAGACCATCTGGTTTTTTATCCTGAGGAGGTTTCTGAGGAGACTTCAACCGGGCTTTTCCAACCTCTCTAGGGCGTGGTTTGGGCATGGGACGGGGAATTTTCCGTTTAACTTCTTTATCATCCTCATTTCCATTCATTTTAGATCCATTTGTTGCTTTAGAAACCATGTTTTTAATACGGTCACTAACATCCATCCCAGGATCTTTATCTTTTTTTTGAAGAACCGGGCCACTTTTATCTTTATCATTTTTTCCCAATATTTTATCTAACATTTTTGACCACTTCTGCGAAGCTTGGCATATAAATGCATAAAAGGCACTGTTATTAGGTATAGTAAAGTAATGATGAATAAAAACTTTGCGGGGAGATTGAAAATTACTGAGGAAATGCTTTGTGGTAAACATGTTAAAATTATAAGAAAACCACCTATCAGCAGCAATATTGGATTTTTAATTTTAGGATATTCAAATGTGCTCACCATTAAAATGGATACAACCCCCATTATAACTAATGACAGTTCTATAGTAAATATATTAGATAGATAGAATGATCCAAGGATCAATGCTGTTGATGGTATGGGTAATCCTATGAATTTATCTCTACCTAAACTAGGAGATGAATCTGAAAGTACGTTGAACCTTGAGAGTCTTATTATCCCACATAATACTACTAAAAGAGCTACTAGTATATTAATGTATGGTATACTATAGGATGTGGATGCAGAATACAAAAGCATTCCGGGTGCTACACCAAATGATATCACGTCTGATAAAGAGTCAATATTTTTTCCAAATCCAACATGATCAACTCTTTTCGTCTTGCGGGCCACATAGCCATCTAATGAATCAAATATAACTGCAAGTAGTATAAATTTAGCTGCTAAGACTAAATCACCCCTGGCAGCCATAATGATAGCTAGAAATCCAAATGAAGCATTGATCAGAGAGATTAAATCGGGTAGGGCCATATAATCTTTTAATAGCATTTTTATGAAACTTCCCTTATTCATGATTAATTTTTTTCGTATCTTTATCTGTCATTCTAGCAATAATGGTTTCTCCGGCTTTAGGTCTTCCACCTTTATAGATCATTAACTGGGAATTTTTGTAGGGAATTATCACATCAACGCGGGATCCGAATCTAATCATCCCTAAACGATCCCCTGTGTGCACGATATCNNGATGCACAATATCCCCAATTTGCACGTATTGTACAATGCGTCTAGCTACAAAACCTGCAATCTGCACCACACCTATTTTTCCATATTTTGATTCTATTACTATCAAATTCTTTTCGTTTTCCTTATGCACGTCACCTTGGGCAAGTTTGAATTTGCCTGGATAGTATTGAGTTTTGATAATTCTGCCAGTGATGGGAACTCTATTTACATGGACATCTAGCCCTGACATATAAGTACTTATTAAAATACCTTTTTCATGTTTCTCTAAAACTTGTCTTGTTAAGTGATCTTCTGATTCAACTATTTTTATGATATCGATTTTACCGTTGAGAAATCTTCCATCTGCGGATGCGACTATTACTCCTTCATCCTCTGGTGTTTTGCGAGAAGGATCCCTAAAAAATTGTAATAAGAATGCTATGATTAAGAATATGATGAAACTGATTAAGGTATAACGGAATAATAAAAGTATTATGGCTAGGATTAGTAATATGCTGGTTATTTTTAAAGTTCCTTTTACAAACATTTATTATCACAGGTTTTTTTAAACTAAAAGTAATGCTTTTATACATGTTTATGTTACTAACTAAAAATTTTAAATTTATTTGAAAAGGAATTCTTGAAAGTCAATTTTGTTATTATTAATTAATATAATAAACAAAATATTATGAGTGATAATTTGAGTACTGTCAATGACATCACGCTATTTATATATGATTATAACATAAAGAATCACTTGAATAAATCATTATTATAATCATTAGAATTTTGTATATTATTGTGATGTGAACCATTAATTTTATTATAATCTGATCGAAATTTTTAATCTGATCTACTTAATATTAGAAAGAGTGAGCTGATGATAGAGAATAAGATTAAGACTTTGAGGAAGGCGGCATCAGTATCCACCGTTCATGATGCGGACGAGTTATGGTGCGTTATTGCTGGTAGCGAAGAATTGGTTAACAATGCAGCGTATGAAGCAATATTAGATAAAGAGAGAGTTAAAATTCTGTGTAGAGAACATATAACTAATAAAGAATCATTTATAACTCAGAAATTCGATTTCTTATTATTATACGGTGATGTAAATAAAATAAGAGATTTAACTTCAATTAGTAAAGAACAAGGCGGCGCTTATATAAAGATAGCTCCTTATTACATGGAAAATGAACCGGAACTTTTCTTAGTAGTAGGTCCTGATAATCGTATAAAAAAATTCATGGGAGATTGTGAAAAAAACCATCTTAAATTTACATTTCTATTAGAAGATAAAACCACAGGATTCATAGAGACTGATGTATACTTAACAAGCAAGATGCCATCAGTGATACGTAAAACTATTGATCCATTATTTAAAATGGCAGATATCGCCATATCTACCGTTCTAATATCTGTTGATAAAGATAAAGAACGAATTAAAGAATTAGTCAAGCAGAATAAGTTATTTGTGATAGAATTCAATAAATTTTTAAAGGAGGATTAAAATTGTTTAACCTTTTTAGAAAAGAAGAAGAAGATGAAAATGTTAAAAAGCAGGCTCTAACTAACACTTTAGGAATTGATTTAGGAACTCTTAACACCGTGGTAGCTAAACCATCAGGAGATAAATTTGAATTATATAAAATACCCTCCGTAGTAGCAGTTAAAAAAGATGAACAAACATATGTGCTAGCCGTTGGAGAAGAAGCTAAAGTTATGCTGGGAAGAACACCCGAAGATATAATTGCCGTAAGACCACTACGAATGGGAGTTATAGAAAGTATAGCTCAAGCAAAATCTCTTCTAGTATATTCCATGGAACAAGGAGCTGGAGATGGAGTGGATAACATCGAACGCATAGTTATTGGTATACCTGGAGACGCCTCAGAAGTGGAAAAAAAAGCAGTAGAGGAAATAGGAGTAGAAGCTGGTGCTAAATTCGTTTTAGTTATTGGTGAAGGATTAGCAGCAGCAATAGGGGCAGGATTACCCATAGCTGATGCATCAGGGACTATGATAATCGATTTAGGTGCTGGTTCCAGTGATGTTGTAGTTATATCCTTAGGTGGAATTACAGATATCGAAACCATACGAAGCGGTGGAGATGACATAGACACCAATATAGTGAAGAAAGTAAAGGAAACCTATAATGTAGAAATAGGTATACATGAAGCAGAAAAAGCTAAAATTGAAGTAGGAATGGTTCATTCTAAGACAGAAATGAAACCTACAAGTACTCATGCAATTGGGAAATCATTGGAAACTAACAAGCCTCAAAAGATAGAGATAGATTCAATTATGATAGCTGATGCTGCAGAACCAATAATTTTAAAGTTAATCGAAGCATTATCTCTTGTACTTAAAAAAATATCTCCGGAACTCATATCTGGAGTGTACAATAGAACCATTGTAGTAGGAGGAACATCACAACTTAGAGGACTTAAAGAAAGAATTTATGACGAAGTTGGTATTCCTGTTGAGATTTCAGATGATCCTATGACTGTGGTGGCTAAAGG
>PMNN01000159.1 GCA_003161815.1 Methanobacterium sp.
TTAAAATGTAATGAATGTGGAAACATCTTTAGAGAAACTGTAAATATTGAAAAACCATTAGATTGTCGTGTGGTGGTAAGTGAATTTGAACATACTCATAAAACTTTCATAAAAGTCATTCCAGATAAGATTCTTCAAGTAGGAGATATTCTAGAAGTTGATGAACGACCAGCTGAAATCACCTCTCTTGAAAATAAGAGAGGGGGAAGAATCTATAAAAGTCCAGTGAAAGACTTAGAAACGATATGGGCTTCTTATATTGATACACCCGCCAGGGTTGGAATTTCAGTTGACTTCGGTGGAAGAATATTATCACAAAAAGTAGAAGTGACTCCTGATTTAGAATTCAAGATTGGAGACGTCGTTAAAATGGGGAATATATATTTCCGCATAAATTCCCTGAAAACACTGGAGAGGAAAATGAGGAAAGGATTTGCACGAGCATCGGTTACCAAACGGGTTTACGGACGACCAGTTGAACAAGAACATTATCATTATGATTTAAGTTCTAAGGTGGTTGGATGAAGGATAAAAGAGAAGAATTAGTGGAGAGATTATTAGATTACGGTTACTTAAAATCGGAGAAAGTTAAGAAAGCTATGCTCAAAGTACCTCGGGAAGAATTCATTCCACCACAAAACAAGCAGTATGCCTATTTAGATCAACCTTTACCCATAGGCAAAGGTCAAACTATTTCAGCACCGCATATGGTTGCTATGATCTGTGAAAAACTCGACTTAGAGGAGGGTATGATAATCTTAGAAATCGGGTCTGGTTTCGGATACAATGCGGC
Organism: Methanobacterium sp.; assembly: GCA_003161815.1. Lineage (GTDB taxonomy): Archaea > Methanobacteriota > Methanobacteria > Methanobacteriales > Methanobacteriaceae > Methanobacterium_A. Next base: position 794 of record PMNN01000159.1, read on the forward strand.
AGTGGTGGCGGAAATTATAGGACCAGAAGGCCATCTTTACACCACGGAGCGTATAGAATCTCTGGCTAAGGCTGCTGAGGAGAATCTTAAACGTACGGGATATGATAATGTCACCGTACTGCATATAGATGGGACTAAAGGTTACGCAAAGGAAGCACCCTATGATAGGATATACGGAACAGCCAGTGCACCTAAAATACCTGAACCATTGAAGGAACAATTAAAGGTGGGTGGGAGACTTTTAGCTCCAGTTGGTACAGATACTTATGCTCAGGAACTAGTATGTATGGTTAGAGTATCTGAAAATGAATTTAAAACAAGTAAACTAGGTGGAGTAGTCTTTGTGCCTATGATTGGAGAACATGGTTGGCCTGAAAAATAAAGATTAGAATATAAATCTAAAGTTTTTATGCTCTAAAATTACTTAAAAATTAATTTCTGCTTCTTTTAAATTTATCATATATTTAATAAGCTATTACTTCAAATTCATTTCAAAAATATGTTTCAATTCTATAAATAACTGGGAATAATAAGGATAAAAAAAAATGAATGTTTACTTAGAAACCTTTGGTTGCACATTTAACCAGGCTGATTCACAAATAATGGTTGGTTTACTCCGGGAGGATGGAGTTAAATTAGTAAATAATCCATTAGAAGCTGATGTCATTATCATTAATACCTGTTACGTGAAACATCCCACTGAACAAAAAGTTGTAAATCGTATTCAGAAGTTACAAGAGAAGTTTCCGAATAAAAAACTTCTCATAACAGGTTGCATGGTGGAGATAGATCAGGCTAAACTACTAAAACATGCACCTCATGCTAGTTGGCTAGGTCCACATCAAATAAAACATACGTCACAAGCTGTAAAATCAATTTTAAATGGAGAGAATGTTAAATTAACAGGTTCAAATAAAGCAATCAAAGTATGTCTACCCAAAGTACGCTCCAACCCCTATATACATATAATTCAAATCTGTGAAGGATGTGATGGAGCTTGCAGTTACTGTTGCACCCGATTTGCCCGGGGTAAACTTCAAAGTTATCCTGAGGATCTCATCCGATTTGAAGCAGATAAAGCAATTCATGATGGCTGTATGGAATTACAATTAACCGCTCAAGACACGGCAGCATATGGTAAAGAAACTGGAGAATCATTAGCACATCTTATAAATCAGGTTACAGGTGTTGAAGGTGATTTTCGAGTCAGAGTGGGTATGATGCATCCTAAAAGCATGATGAATGACGTGGATGGTATAATAAACTCATTCCAGAATGAAAAAGTTTATAAATTCCTTCATATTCCCATTCAAAGTGGCAATGACAATGTTTTAATTGATATGAACCGCGGATATAAACTTAAGGATTTCCGAAATATCATAACACAATTACGAGAAGAAATACCAGAAATTTCAGTAGCAACCGATGTAATAGTAGGTTACCCCACAGAAGATGAACAATCATTCCAGGATACTTTGGAGTTAATTAAAGATGTGAAACCTGATTTCCTCCATATTTCCAAGTATCATCATCGACCCGGTACCCCATCATCTATACTGGATGAAATAGACCATCATATAATGAAAAATAGGTCTAAAATGTTGAATGAACTTAAAACAGGTATAAGTTTACATAATAATCAAAAATTAGTGGGAACAATTCAAAAGATCCTGATAACTGATAAGGGTAGTAAAGGTGGTTTCATGGGACGTACGGGAAATTATAAGACGGTAATAGTTGATGATGCACCATTAGGATGTTTTGTGGAAACAGAAATAATCGAAGCTAAAAGCACTTATCTTAAAGGTAGACTTCTATGAATATTTCTGCTATCAAAATTAAGCCTTAGAAACTATTATTTTTTGTAAATATAAATTTTTGAGATTTCTATTTTATTGAACTAATGTAGGGAATATATAAACTGTTTAAACATAAGTGATATGTATGTCTTATATGATCTGTGAAAAATGCAGTAAACACTATCCTCTTGAAGAAGGAAAATCATCATTCAATTTTGAAAGATGTGAATGTGGAGGTAAACTTAGATATTCATTATCAATAAAAGAGGATTCACACGTAAAACCAGTGAAAACTTCTGGTAAAATAAAATTTACGGGTGTATTTATAGGTTTTATCTTTTTATTCATCTCTTTAACTTTATCAGTAGTCGCACTGTTTGGAATTAATCCTAATCTCAATGCTTTAAATATTTCCTCTAAAATTTTAACCATCTTTACTATTATCACAGTCATTTTAACGGTTTCCAGTGGTTCTATATCATCTTATATAAGTGGAAGTAGAAGATACTGGGATGGTGCTGTAAATGGTGGTTTAGTCGGGGTTATTTTAGGTTTAATACTGGGAATTATAGGTGGAGTAATCGTACTTATTACTGCAATCTTAGTTCTTGGATCCCTTTCAATGTTGGGAGGATTATTCAGCTCTTTCCTAAGAAAAATAGTAAACAGTAATACTAACAATTAAAATAAGAAATTAATTTACAGAAATTTACAGTTTCATCAAAATAAGCAGTGGACTATTTCATTAATCCAAGGTAATTTTTTTTATCAAATAAAACGGGTAAAAAATCATATGAGTTGATCAGATAAATAATATTGTATAAGAATAAATTATTTACTCAATAAAAAAGCTGCCTCTTTTTAGCATAATGTTTAAGTGCCGTGGGCCGGACTTGANNATCATTGATTTAATAATAAAAAGTGGTGATTTTATGTCCTATCTTGTATGTGAAGAGTGCGGCAAATGTTATGAACTGGATGAGGGAAAATCCTCCTTTAGCTATGAAAAATGTGACTGTGGCGGTAAACTAACCTATACAGACTCATTAAATGAAATAAAAAATAATCACCACTCGATTAATAAATCGATAATTAATTCAAAGATTACATGCTCCAATTGTGGTTCTGAAAATCCTGTAAACACTAAGATATGCTCCAATTGTGGAGATAAATTAAAAGCCAAAGAAGTTTATATCTTTAATAAACCTTCAAAAGGAGGTATAAGCTGGCTAGGTATTGCAGCAGGTTTTGGATTCCTTTTAGCAGGTTCATTATTTTCTGTAATAGCTATTTTTGGAACCAATATTCCCACGAAACCTGAAAATATCCCATACAACTTTTTACTAGCCTTCGGAATAATAGCCATGGTTTTAGCCATTATTTCTGGCTTAATCTCTTCTTATGTTGGAGGTAGCATTAAATTTAAAAATGGAATCATAAATGGCGGTCTTGTCGGTGTTATACTAGGAATTCTGGTTGGATTAACCAGTGGAAGCATGGTATTTCTTGCAGTTATAGCTATTTTTGGTTCACTATCAGTTCTCGGCGGGATATTTGGTACCATTTTAAAAAGAAGATTGTAGTTTGATTTGTAATTTAAACAAAATTTCAAGATCACAAATTTAAGATCAAATATTTTTAAATAATTTATTAAAAAACAGAAAACATTATTCTAAGATATTACTGAAAGAATTTGATTCAATTAACAGATAAGAAGATTTAATTTAATTAGAATCGAATTATCTGCCCCTCATTAGTTTTTTACTGAGTTTATCCATTTTTTTGAGGTCTTTGATCTGTTTTTCTAAATTACCATCTTCAACAACAACAGAACCTTGGTATCCACATTTTGAACATTCCCAAACTGGTGCTTGAGGGTTGTGTATTTTCATTTTTTTGGATCCACAGCGTGGGCAGGAACTTGTTTTGGTCATTTGATCATTTCTCCTTATATTTTAGATTTTAATATAGAATTCATCACATATTTAATATTTTGAAGGTGTTACTTCTTAAATTAAACAGATAGGATGAATTTAGAACTTTGGAAATGATTGAAAATTAATTAAAAAAAGTCATATTAAAATTAGTGAAAGTGCCGTGGGCCGGACTTGAACCAGCGACATCCAGATCTTCAGTCTGGCGTTCTCCCAACTGAACTACCACGGCAAATGGGCCGGACGAGATTCGAACTCGTGATCACCTCCGTGTCAGGGAGGTATCATACCCCTAGACCACGGGCCCCATCGTCCATTTAGGATATAAATCTATTCCTATATAAACTTTGTCCACTTCTTTAGCTGGAAATCATGATATAATCATTCCCTTTCTGTAATGTTCTTATAAAATCACCATGATGATGGAAAATATTTAATTATACTTAAATTCAGAGAAAAATATAATCATTACAGATGTCATAACATTTTAAACTCAATATTTTATTATAAAAACTATAATTATTCCATAATATTGGCTTAAATTCTCAAAAAATTTATTTAATGAAAATTTTATATGGTTTAAACGACATAATTCTAGATGTTGATAAAAGTTATGGAGATGATAAATATGGATATTGAAGATCCAATAAAAACTACGGTAGAAGAGATTAGGAAAGTATTGAATATTGATAATGTAATTGGAGAAGTAATTGAAGCTGATGATAAGATCCTGATTCCTGTAACTAGAATGGGTATGGGATTCGGAGCTGGAATGGCTGAAGGTAAAGGTATGATGAATAATGAGAACCAAAGTGGAGGAGGTGCTGGAGCTGGTGGAGCCGCTGGAATTGAACCTATAGCGATGATAGTGGTCTTTAAAGATGTATCTGGCCCTGAAGGTGTTAAAGTTTTAACATTATCCTCAAATCCATTTGCACAAGCGCTTGGTGAAATAGGCTCTGCTGCCATGTCAATGATGAAAGAGCATGGCATGATGAAAAAAGATAAAAAAGATAAAAAAGAAAAAGAAGCAAAATCAGAAAAGAAAACAACACCATCCACTATGTAAAAATCTTTAATTAAGAAAAGAGCGGATAATAGGTGATTTATACCATAATTAGTGTCATAATCCTCATTCTGGCGCTAATTTTATTGGCAATCCTCTTAATCCCCTTTCATATCTCTTTTTACATTCAAAAGAGGGATATGGATATAAATGGGTATTTTAAGGTTAGTTGGCTGAAGATACGGCTTATTAAGCGTAGTATACCATTTGAGGAAAAAAAAGAAAAGAAAGAAAAAAAAGTTAAAGAAGAGAAAGAAAGAAAATTTAACTTAGAAAAATTATTGAAAACGTTAAATCAATTCTTAGAAGCATTTAAACATCTTATACCATTATTCTGGGCGTTTTTAAGATCCATAACTCTTGAAAAATTTTATCTAGATCTTAATTTAGGATTTTACAGTCCTGTAGACACAGCTATGATTTACGGTTATTTCTGGAGTTTTAGTTCTATTTTAAACATTATACCAGTAGTATCACTTTCTATGACACCTGAATTCCAAAAAAGTAAACTGGACGGATCATTTGAATTAAATCTTAAATTTCAACTCTTAAGTATTACAGTAGCAGTATTAAAAGCATTAACTAAAAAACCAGTGCGGCAGTTACTTTGGAGTCTCAGAAATTTGAATAAGTAAATTTACTTTAATTAAGTTTTATTTTACGGGGTAATATTGATATGAACTCAGGATTTGAAGTTGAAGAAGAATTCTTTGAAAAAAAGATTTTGAAGGGTGAAGCTCTGAGAATAGGTGATAGAGTCATATATCCAGTTATTCAAGTTTCAACTTTAGAGTTTGATGATAAATTTTGGTTTGAATCAATCACACCTATTGCTATTGCAGTTTCAGAAGTTGATAAAAAATATTTAATTTCATTATGTGATGAAGAAAGTGAAGAATATCAGTCCATAAAATTAGAGGAAATATTTGACTAAATTTTTTAGTAAGTCTTAAATTAGTTTTGTATTTCGATTATTATTTTGAATTTCATTTTATTAAATTACTAAAAAATTGATTATTTGAATCAAATAAATTATATGAGAATATTTTTTTTTCATCATAATTTAATTTATAAACAGCTTAAAAAAAGTTTATATTCATTTATAACCACTATTAAAATATAAAAATAAAAAAGAAAATGAATTAAGCTGCTTTAACAGCTAATTCAATATCATCTGCTTTCACAGTTTTCCTACCGGCGTGTTTTGCAAGTTCAACGGCTTTTTTAGCTATTTCTTCCCCTTTTTCTTCTAAGGATTTTGCTAAGGCCTCTTTTGCATCATCACTTATCCTTTGTGCACCAGCATTTTTTATGATTCTTCCNNGATTTAGCTAGGACCCTATAATATTTAAAGCTATCGATTTTAATAGGTTTTTGGACCATGGCATATAATCTATCCATTAAAAAATGGGATCATCATTCAACCAAAACTTATAAGGTTACAAAGTTTAATAAGAAAAGCCATGTTGGAGAGACTAGACATTGACCCTCAGATAGAAGAGATACTGGATAAATCCATGAAAACCAGAATCTCACGACAAGAAGCATTAAAACTCATGGAAACAACAGGAAAAGAACTTCAAAGCCTCTTAATAACAGCAGATGCATTGCGAGAAAAACTGGTGGGGGACACAGTAACCTACATCCAGAATTGGAATATAAACTTCACCAACCTATGCACAGGAAACTGTGGATTCTGCGCTTTCAGAAAAAATGAGGATGAAGAGGGAGCATATTTTCTAAAAATTGAAGAAGTAGTGGAAAGAGCCCATAAAGCTTGGAATAAAGGGGCTGTTGAAGTATGTATACAGGGTGGTTTACACCCCGATGTTGACGCTTACTTTTACGAGGAACTACTTCATAAGCTGCGGGCTGAGCTTCCAGATATTTATATACACGCATTCTCCCCTATGGAGATATTTTACGGGGCTGATAAAGCGGGAATATCTATTAAAGACGAGCTTAAAATGTTAAAGGAAGCAGGATTAGATTCTATTCCGGGTAATGCTGCTGAAATTTTGAATGATGATATACGGAAAGTTTTATGTCCTACTAAAATGAGTACTGATCAATGGATTGAGGTAGTGGAAACCGCTCATAAAACAGGTATACCAACAACCTGCACTATGATGTATGGTCATATCGAGAATTTAGGGCATAGAGTAGAACATATGGATATTTTAAGACAAATACAGGAGAGGACAGGGGGGTTCACGGAATTTGTGCCTTTAACTTTCATGCACCGTTTAACTACTATCTACCAAAAGGGAATCTCCAATCCCGGAAGCACTGGAATAGAGGATCTAAAAGTGTATGCAGTAGCCCGACTCATGTTCAGTGATCTTCTAAAGAATATACAGGTTTCCTGGGTGAAACTGGGCTTTAAATTCGCACAAGTTTGTCTCACCGCCGGAGCAAATGATCTGGGGGGTACATTGGGTGAAGAGAATATATCTAAGTCCGCTGGGTCTGAGTACGGAGTTCAAACCACACCTTCCAATTTCCAGAGAATAATAAGAAATCTAGGTCGTATACCAGCTGAGAGAGATACTTTATACAAAAATATCAAGTTGCTATAAATTCATTTCATAAAAAAAATATACTGGAATTTTGTAAAAATTAAATCATTACTGGACCATAAGAATTATTTGAATTTTTTTTTATAATGGGAGGGATTTTTTTAATGTATTGGGAAGATCAAATTAAAATATTATTAGAAGACGAACAAAGATTGGCTGAATTATTCGAAGAGGATAAAGCTTTTGAAAGTCTTAGAAATGTTGAGGATCATATACTCCATCATAATCTTGCATTTGGACCTATAACTGGATATATAAAGTTTGAAGAAGTTAAAGAATTGGATATGAATCAACAGCAAACAGATGATGAAGAATACTTGTATCAGTATATGAAAAGGAATAATGATTTATCATCTAAAATTGCAAAACTTCAAAAAAGTTTAAGAGAATTAAAAGAAGATTGGATAGAAGAATTAAAGGATTTAGAAGATTAAAAATTTTAATAAACTACTTTTTTTAGTTTTTATAGTGTCCCTGATGATATGAAATTTAGATAATTCAAAGAAATATATTGAAAGAAAAATGAAAAGGTCAGAATTATTTTTAAAACTCCAAAAAGGTATGGAACAGTATAAATCAAAAGTAAAGCTTAATGATAATTTTGATGAAAAGGATAAATCTGTACAATACATTATGTCCAGGTATAATCTAGAAAATTTCAATGATTTAATTAATTCATCCTATGAAGAATTGGATGATGAAGTCGATGAAAAAGAATTAAAGGATTTAGAAAATAGGATAGATGAATATTTTACTTTATACTCACCTGATGATGAAGAATTCAGAGAATTCATCAAAAAAATATCCGTATACATAACTTTCATCGCTAAAAAACCTTTACATCCTCCGGGGATTAAATTTTCAAATGGAATCATGCTATATAAAAAGGGAGACACTTACTATTGCACTGGTAAAAGCTTATTCATAAAGAAAAAACATTCATTATGCAAATATTGCATTGCTCAAATGAATAATATTATGTAAGATTCAAATATTATCGTTATTTTATCTAAAAATTTCTTTTCAAAAGCAAATATTTTTGAATTCCTATATTTCACTTATTAAATCAGCGAGCTGTTTTAAATCACTGACTTCAAATATTTCTGCACCTGCCTCTTCATAACTTGAAACACAGCTATCAACTACATTCCATTTAATTTTAGGTTCCGGATTCAATATTAAAACTCTTTTAGCTGATCTAGACATTTGTCTAATAAAATCTGCACTTAATGGTTCACCCTCATATTTCGGCCCAGCCCAATCCCGGCAATCGCTTAAAATCAGAACATATGATTTATTATTCAACTTAATTTGTTTAAGGAAGCCTTCAAAGGCTGTATACATATTAGATTTTCCTCTAATCATTGAATTCTGCTTTCTGATCTCTAAAACTTTAATAAATGCATCAATTATATTAAGTTCTTCGAGGGCTGATGACATTTCAGCGGTTTTATTGTCAAATTCAAACGCTCTAGCGCGATTAAACGAGTTTTTAGCAGCATAAACCATACAAAAGAACCAAATACTAATCCAATCACAGGAAACACTAACATCACTTAAGAAGAAATGATTCTGTTTCTTTATTTTAGGTTTGCTTTTAATTAGTTCAAGAAGAGTACCGCCATGTTTTAAATTCTTTCTAATAGTCCTTCTAATATCAGGTTTCTGCTTGTTGGATTTTTTATATCTTCTAACTCTTTTGGTCGCGATTTTCCTGCCGAGTTTCTGGCATAAATCAATTAATTCTGGTTGAAGTGAATTCAAAGTCTGAATATTACTTTTTAAAAGCTCTGAATTACCCTCTCTATTCGCATTGTCATTTATATCATTTAAAGTATTTTTAATGTAATCCATTTTATATTGCAAATTTAGATTATTAGAATCAAGATGAGAAACCTTTTTAGTGCTAATGCTTACATTGTATCTCTTTATGTATTTTGATTTATCCTCAAATCCTGATGGTTTTTTCTGTTCTTTTTCTGTTCCTTTTTTATTAAAAAAAGAGTCAAATGATTCATCAAATTTCTTCCTCTGACGCTGATCTTTAAGATAAATGCATGCTAAAGCTTCCTTTAAATTTATATTGTCATTATCAATTAAAGAAACAGCTTTACATGCTATTTCAGTACTTCTTATACTGGCTGGAATCCCATTTTCCCTTAAAACACCAGAAAATTTAACTATTTCATTTATCATATCGTAAATTCCAAGTTCTCACTTTATTTTAATATTATCTAAGACTTTTTTCTTATCATCTTCATTTTTTATAACAACATTAATGGTTTTTTCAAAAGAATCTTCATCCAAATTACCATTATTAAAAATAATCAGACTTCTAACCCAATCCACAGAGGCTCGAATCGAAGGAGTTTTAATAAGATTCAGTTTCCTTATATTCTGTATTACTCTAACAACACTTTCAATCAACTTTGAAGACGCTTCAGGAGTGTGTGATTTCACTATCTCAACTTCTCTTTCAAATGAGGGATAATCAATGAATAGATACAAACAACGGTCTTTTGTCTCATCAAGAAGCTGTCTTTGAGAATTAGATGTCATAATAACTAACAAATCGTTTTTAAGGTCAAAAGTCCCCAGATCATTTACAGTTATCTGTTTTTCCCCAAGAGCTTCAAGCAGGAAACTTTCCACTTCTTCATCAGCTTTATCAATCTCATCAATTAGTATAACCGAATCTTTTTGATTCATAAAAGATGATAGTAGCGGTCTTTTAATGAAAAATTCTTCTCGAAAAACATCCTCTTCACTTTTTTTTATCTTTGACATTTCAAGACTTAAAAGCTGTTTTTGATAATTCCATTCCCCTACAATCTGTTCAAAAGTTATGCCCTCATAGCATTGCACTCGGAAAAAATCTCTTTTAAATGCTCTTGAGATAGCTTTAGAAAGCTCTGTTTTACCAGTTCCCGGCGGTCCCTCAATTAAAACGGGTTTTTTAAGTGATAAGGCTAAAAACACTACTGTGACAATATTATCGTCAGGAATGTAATTATTTCCTGCTAATACGTTTTCTACATATTTAGTATCTAAACTGATCTCAGACATAAAAATCACATTTGTTCATCTATCTACAAATATTATTTATATTCATCTTACTAATTTCTGATGATAATCTTAATCTATAAAATCAATAGATTATTAATATGCGATAAAATTTGGGATGAGATAAATGGAAAAAACTGACAATTACAAAATTTTGGAGAAACTGGCTATGGATTTAGGTGCAATTAATGCAGAAGTCATCCCTGCAGACCAAATCATAGTGGAGGATAGAGTACGCCTCAAATGTATGGTTGGCTGTCCTGCATATGGAAAAACTTTGAAATGCCCACCCTACACGCCTAGCACAGACGATTTCAGAAAGATAATAAAAGAATACAGCTTTGCAATGATTATTAAACTCAAACTTCCAGATCTAATCGAAGAATCAGTGGTAAAAAATATTCAGACGAAGAATGGGGAAGATAGACTGCGAAATCAAGAATTATCATCTATGAAAAGGCCTGATTTTTCGGATCATTACAGAACCATGTTAACAAATCTATTGGAGATTGAAAGGGCAGCTTTTAACCAAGGATATACATTTGCCATTGCATTTTATGCTGGACATTGTCGGCTTTGTGAAAAATGCAACGTGAAAAATGGTATATGCCTAAATCCGATGACAGCGCGTTTCTCTTGCGAAGCTATGGGCATAAATATGTTAAAAACCGCAAAAAATGCGGGAATAGAATTAATGATTTCTACCGCAGATAATAAAATCCCACTAACTCCCATAGCCATAATACTAATAGATTAAAGTAAAAATATTTCATAAGAATCATTTTTAGACATAAAAAAGATTAAGGTAATATTCAGGTCAATTTCTAAGAAATATGCTAGAAAATAAATCCATCAATAATCATCTTCTTTTATTTGTCCCCACAACTTGATGTATAATAGGGTTTCAATTCATACTACTTCCTTAAAGATTTCAATTGACCTTTCTCATCAGCCAAACCTCCCCGTAGTGCAGAAAGAATAAATCTGTTAAAAGATTCATTACAAATATTTTAGTTTAAAAAAAATCCCTACATAGTTATCTGGATTAAACATTGTATGTTATTCCACCCTAGAGAGAAGGTGATAGTGAAATATGAGAGTGAGAGAAGGGTTTCTTGTGATGGAAAGTATGTTTGTATAATCCTAAATGTTCTATTGACATGAAAGGCAATCCATCGACTTTCAAATAATGATGTAACATTTGTTTTCTATAACATAATAAGAATTTAATCGTCAGAATTTCTAATTATTATTTCATCATTCTCCTCCACATTCAAGAATAGTTGCAGATTATCTGTAATTTGACCTATATGATTAACTGGAGATGCAGGCTGTGATTCACCATAGAATATACAGAAGGCTGCTCCCGGGGGCCAGTAGGATAAATCTCCCTGGGAAGCTGCAGAGGATGGTGTTTCATAGTCTAAGTTTTGGGGGATTGTGAAGTAAACCTCTTCCAACCATATATTAGCCATTCCCTTTATGGGTAGGTTTTTATAGATTTTCTGGGCAGTTTCAGGATTTCTTTGATCCAGTTCTGCTGTTGCCATGCCTTTACCTTTAATTTCTATCTCTAATTTCATTATAATTCACCTATTTAATATTTCTGATTTTCTCATTAATGAAATAAAAAAAAGATTATTTTAATCCTAAAAAAAAAATTTTATATTCTATTCTTTCTCTTTTTCCATGTATTCATTAATTTTGCGATCCTCCCAATCCTTGGAGAATATACCTCGTTTCGTGAAAACTGATAATCCATGTGCAACAAGACCTATTCCCCAGAAGAATGTTACAAAGAGGAACCACCAGAAACCGGGTGTTGTTAATAAATTAACAATGGCAAGAAATACATTTACTACAATATAAGCGATTAAATGTCCGTAAAAACCTTTTAACTCCTCTACTCTTTTTTTAGCTCTTTCATAACTTTCATCCATNNATGATTTTTTTTTGTAAACAAAATTTTTTTAGCTTCTAAGAATATATTCCTCTATTTCCTGTTCTTTCATTATCTGTACACCAGTAGATGTGCCTATCCTATTAGCACCTGCATTTATCATTGCCAGGGTAGTTTCCATGTCTCTTATACCTCCAGCAGCTTTAACTCCCATTTTTGATCCAACAGTTTTCCTCATGAGAGTTACATCTTCAACTGTCGCTCCAGATAATCCACCGAAACCTGTTGAAGTTTTAACAAAATCAGCACCCGATTTTTCAGCTATTAAACAAGCCTTTACTTTTTCTTCATAGGTTAAGAGTGCTGTTTCTAATATAACTTTAACGGTTCTGCCGCTTGCAGCTTCCACCACATCTTGTATGTCACTCCTAACGAGTTCTTCTCGACCGGATTTAAGGCCTCCGATATTCATTACCATATCTATTTCAGAAGCTCCCTTGGAAACAGCTTCCATAACTTCAAAAGCCTTAGTTTTAGGGGTTTGAACACCTAAGGGAAATCCTACTACTACGCATACATTTACATCCGAATTTCTTAAGAGTTTATGTGTGAGTACAACATTAGTGGGGGTTACACATGCACTAGCGAAATTATATTCCAAGGCTTCACTGCAAAGCTTTTTTATGTCTTCTTCTGTAGCATTACCTTTCACATTAGTATGATCTATCATCTGAGCTAATTCTTCAACTGAAATCATCCATTTTCAACTCCCTTAACGTTTTTTTTAAATATTTTTATAGTAATTTGGACATGTAAGGGCCTTCTTTCTTATAACCAAATTTCCGATAATAGTTCCGGGCTCCAATTCCACTGCTAATAAGTATCTTTTTCTTATCATAAACTTCAGAGGCTATTCTTTCAGCTTCAGATAAGAGTCTTTCTCCATAACCATGATGCTGCCATAATTCATTTTTTTTATCACCTAACTGAACCATGGAACCATAAACATGTAATTCTCTGATAATAGCGGTTTTATCATCCACTTCAATTCGATGAGCGATATTTGATGGTATCCGGAGCCTTAAAAATCCAATAATAATATCAGAATTTACATCCTCGAAGGATAGAAATATTTCATGACCATTTCCGGCATGATATTCTTCTTTTAACAGTTTAATATAATCTAATTCTGGTATCAATCCTCGAGATGCCTGATGACCCACTTCACGACAGCGAATGCATTGACAGTTTACATCTTCCTCTTGTAATCGCTGATACACCAGTTCTCCCAAATTGGATTTTTTAACTCCTGCTTCAATTAAGGGTGAAGGAATGTCTCGTTGGATTCGCATAGTGCGTACCCATTTGGGTAGGAATTTTTTAATCTCCACAATGAGATTTACAGCTTCCTCTGTAGTATACGGTTTATAATCACCTTTCTGCCATAATTCATATAATTTAGAGCCTTTAATAACTAGACAGGGATATATTTTGAGCATATCTGGTTTAAATCTATCATCAGAGAATATCCGTTTAAATATCCTTAAATCTCTCTCTTCATCAGCGAAAAGACCGGGCATGAGGTGCATAGCTACCTTGATCCCTGAATCTCTTAGTATTCGGGTTGATTCTACCACATCTTCTATTTGGTGTCCTCTTTGCATGCGATTGTAAATGAAATTGTAAATGGTTTGAACACCTAATTCCACCCGGGTGCCTCCCATATGGAGCATACGATCTACATCCTGGGTTTTACTGTAATCTGGACGGGTTTCAAATGTCATACCCACACATCTAACCTGAGATGCTTCATTATGTCTCTGCACATCTTCTAGGTAATAGAAGTTTTCTTGATTATAATAGGGATCAATTAGAACATTCGATTCATCGGTTTTTTGTCCATAATCATTCATGGCTTGGAGGCATTTAGTTACAAACCATTCTTGGTAGCATAGGAAGTTTGAGGGAAATGTGCCACCCATAATGATTAATTCTACTTTATCTAAGGGGTGTCCAATACTTTCCAACTGCAGTAAGCGGTTATATACTTGCAGGTATGGGTTGAAGTTATACATTCTTGCCCGTAATG
>PMNN01000085.1 GCA_003161815.1 Methanobacterium sp.
ATGACTACTGATACTGTTCCTAAAGAATTTGCTGTGGAAACAGAACTTAAAACTGGGGAAAAAGTTAGAATTGGTGGTATAACTAAGGGTTCAGGTATGATAGCACCTAATATGGGTACATTACTCAGTTTTATAACAACAGATGTTAAAGCTTCACCTCTGGAACTTAAAGAAGCTTTAAAGGAAGCTGTTGATAATACTTTAAACTTAGTAGTGATAGATGGTGATGTAAGCACTAATGATACGGTTATTCTAATGGCTAATGGAAGTTCAGGCAGAATTGACGAGAATTTTAAAGAAGCCTTGGAATTTTTATGTTCCAATTTAGCTAGAATGATCGCTAAAGATGGTGAAGGAGCAACTAAACTAATGAAAGTTGAAGTTAAAGGTGCAAAAACTATTAATAATGCTAAAAAAGCAGCTAAATCTATAGTAACCTCACCATTATTTAAATCAGCTTTATTTGGCTCGGATCCAAATTGGGGCCGTATTATAGCGGCTGTTGGATATTCAGGAGCAGAAATAGATGAAAAATTAATTACGGTCATACTTGAATCAGATGATAAAAAAGTTGAAATTGTTGAAACTGGCGTAGTAAAAGCTATTGAAGGCTCTGAAGAACTAGAAGTAGCTGAGAAAATAATGAAGCAAAAAGAGATTGAAATAATTGTAGATCTATCCTTGGGAGAGTTCAAAGCTACCGCCTATGGTTGCGACTTAAGCTATGAATATATACGTATTAATGCAGAATACAGTACTTAAAAAAAAATCTAAAATAATGAATCAAATTCTAATTATTCTAAGAAAAGAAAATTTTTTTTATTAAAATTAAAGTTTAGCTTTTTTTTAAATAAATAAAAAATTTTGCAGGTCATGAAATATATGGAAACCGTGAATATTTTAGTTGAAGCATTGCCTTATATCAAGAAGTTTCATGGAAAGAAGATTTTGATTAAATATGGAGGCCATGCTATGATCGATGCTCAGGCTAAAAGTTCCACTGCTAGGGATACGGTGCTATTGAAATATGTGGGTATGCAGCCTATCGTGGTTCATGGTGGCGGACCGGAAATATCCCGTTCCATGAATAAACTGGGTAAAGAACCTAGGTTTATAGAAGGCCTTAGAGTTACTGATCAGGAGACAATGGATATTGTGAAAATGGTCCTGGTTGGTAAAATTAATACTGAAATTGTAGCCAATATAGGTTTGCATGGAGGTAAAGGAGTGGGTATTTCTGGTAAAGATAATCAACTTTTAATGGCTCGAAAAAGAGCTCCTCAGGTTATTATTAATGATGAAACTGGGGAGGAGAAAACAGTGGATTTAGGTTTAGTAGGTGAGATAGAATCTGTTAATCCTGAGATTATTAATGTTTTAACGTCAAATGATTATATTCCAATAATATCCCCCATAGGAGTTGATGAGAGAGCTAAAACCCTTAATCTTAATGCAGATACTGTGGCTGGTGATATAGCGGGCCATGTAGGCGCTGAAAAACTGATTATATTAACTGATGTACCTGGTATTCTAGAGGATCCTGAAGATCCTGAAAGTCTAATTAAAAAAGTGGATTTAAATGAAATATTGGAACTTATTGATCAAGGAATTGTAAAGGATGGTATGCTTCCTAAGGTCCTCACCTGTATTAATGCTATTCAGATGGGTGTATCATCTGCTCATATAATCGATGGCAGAATTAAACATTCAGTACTCTTAGAGATCTTTACTAAAAAGGGTATTGGCACTATGATAACTAATTAAAAAAAAAATTAGTTAATATTTTTTTGTTCAAAAGATTCTAAAAAAAATAAGGGTGGAATAGTATATGATACGTGTTGGCATAGTTGGAGCAAGTGGTTATACTGGAGGAGAACTATTAAGGTTTCTGGATGGTCATCCTAAAGTAGAAGTGGTGGCAGCTACTTCACGACAGTTTGAAGGTACTCCTATTTATAAAGTGCATCCTCATTTAAGAGATGTCAATCTTAAATTCCAGAATTTATCACCAGGTGAGATAGATGCGGATCTAGTTTTTACAGCAACTCCTCATGGTGCTTCTCTTAAGATAATTCCTGAGTTAATCGAGAATGGTCTAAAAGTAGTTGATTTAAGTGGAGACTACCGTTTCAATGATCTTGAAGTATATGAAAAGTGGTATGGTAATAAACATCAAAAAATACTTAAAGCTATCTACGGACTACCCGAATTATATCGTGAAAGAATAAAAGAGGCTAATCTGGTAGCTAACCCTGGGTGCTTTCCAACGGGCGGTATACTTGCTACATATCCCTTAGTATCTGAGAAACTAGTGGATACGATTATTATTGATTCTAAAACAGGTATAAGTGGAGCAGGGGTTAAACCTACCTTAGCAACTCACTATCCTTTGTGTGGTGATAATGTTGGAGCTTATTCAGTTACAACTCACCGCCACATGCCTGAAATACAGGAGAAGCTCTCTGAAGCGGGTGAAGTAAAGGTTTCCTTCACTCCTCACTTGGTCCCTGTTATAAGGGGGATTTTAAGCACAGTGCATACATTCCTATTAGAGGATGTAACATCATCATATGTCAAAGAAATTTATGACGAGTTTTATGAAGGTGAACCATTCGTAAGAGTTTTAGATGCTGGCGAGATACCACGATTAAGCGCGGTTAGGGGTTCCAATTACTGTCATATTGGGTGTTTTGATATTGATGAAAACGGACGGATGGTAGTGGTTTCCAGTATTGATAACCTCGTTAAAGGCGCTTCTGGACAAGCAGTGCATAATATGAATATTATGTACGGATTTAGAGAAAATGAATCTCTGGATATGATGGGAATGCATCCTTAAAAATTGATATTAAATTACCTTATTCTTTTATTAAATCCATAAAATAATCTTAAATCATTTGTAAATATAATATAATAGGAAGGGTAAAATAACAAAATGAATAAAAAAAAATAACAAATTTACGAGTTCATTTTTTACAGAATTTATATTAAAATTGAAAAACTTTTATTTAGTAATTCAATATAGTTATTTAGTTATAAAAGTTCGGTGAATTTAATGTCCATACTAGAAAGATTCTTGAGTAATTATAAACCATTAATAGCCGTGCCGGTGATAATTACACTACTTGCTATAGCGTTAATAGCAACTCACGGCTTAACTTCAAATATAGATCTTAAAGGAGGTTCTACTGCTGTTTTACAGCTTGAAAAACCTATAAGTTCCGCTGATCTTAAAACCGTTATACAAAACGGGATTAACAATAATCAAGTAGATGTAACATCTATATCGAATAATCAGGCCACCATACAAATTAGTGGTCCAACAGATGTGACTAAATTTGCAAGTGCCATTAGTGGAACAGGAACCATCCTAAGTTTCCAGTCCGTAGGACCACTTTTAAGCAGCCAAGCATTAACACAAGTATATTATGCTCTAGCATTTGCTTTCTTATTCATGTCCATCACTGTTTTTATTGTATTTAGAAATGTAGTACCTTCGCTAGCAGTTATATTTGCTGCGCTCTCTGATATAATTATAGCCTTGGGGGGTATGTCTCTTTTTGGAATACCATTATCGGTTGCCTCAGTGGGTGCGCTTCTGATGCTTATAGGTTACAGTGTAGATACCGACATTTTACTAACCACTAGGGTTTTAAAAAGGAGAGAAGGAACTATAAATGAAAGAGCTGTTAATGCTATGAAAACAGGTTTCACCATGGCAGCCGCTGCTATAGGTTCTATGGTTGCTCTTTATTTAGTGGTTGTTCTATTCATACCTTATGCTCAAACATTGAGTCTTATTGCTTCTGTTCTCATTATCGGATTGGTTGCAGATGTACTAGCCACCTGGTTAATGAACCTAGGAATACTGAGATTGTACATGGAGGGTAGAAGATGAGACGAGAAGATATTATTGGCTTTATCAGAGACTACAGAGTCATAATACTAATAGTATTTTTAATTGCTAGTATAGCTTCCATCTCAATAAACGGGGTAACGGAAGGTCTGGATCTTCAAGGAGGTTCTACTATTCAGATTCATCTGGAACAACCAGTTAATACCACCACCATGGGCACAGTTACCAATGTACTTGATAAAAGATTGAACGTTTTTGGAGTGAAGGACGTTCAAGTAAGACCCAGCGGTAATCAAGATGTTATAGTGGCTGTTGCGGGTGTTAAACCCGAAGATGTATCTAATCTTGTAGGGTCACCTGGTAAATTCGAGGCTAAAATAGGTAATCAAAGTGTACTGTTGGGTTCGGATATCGTCACTGTTAAAGCATATTCAGTTACGGGAAACACTTGGCATGTTCCATTTACCATAACTACTGATGCGGCTAATAGATTTGCTCAAGCAGCTAATGGTAAGGCTGGTCAGCCGGTGAATATGTATTTGGATAATAATTTGGTTTCTTCACCCCAATTAGATCCAGGACTGGCTAATGGTGTAGCATCAACAGATGTGGAGGTATCAGGTACTGCAGCATCCAATGGTGCTGCCTTAACACAAGCTAAAAATATTCAAACAATTCTACAGTCAGGTGCACTGCCGGTACAGGTTAGTATAGGTGGTATAAGTAGTGTATCAGCTGAATTAGGAAATCAATTCAGGAATGGAGCTTTAATAGCTGGATTAGCAGCATTAATTGTTATATCTGTCATAATCTTATTCAGATATAGAACACCGCAGTTAGTTATACCTATTATATTCACCAGCCTAGCTGAATTAATATTAATACTCGGAGTTGCCTCCATCATACATTGGAATATTGATTTAGCTGCCATAGCAGGTATAATAGCTGCTATAGGTACAGGGGTAGATGATCAGATTATAATAACCGACGAAGTACTCAAAGGAAATCAAGACTTTAAAGCATCAGCTACTCGAAAAACTCGTAAAAATAAGAAAGCTACTAAGAAGAAGGGTAAGCAATCGAAAACCGCAGCTAAACCAGTTAAAGTATCCAAAAGAATCACTGGATTTAAAATAAGAATACGAAGTGCGTTCTTCATTATATACGCGTCAGCAGCAACTCTTATCGCAGCCATGTTACCCATAGCTTATATCGGATTCTCAAGGGGAGCTACTGGAATCGGAGTATTAACCGGTTTTGCATTCACTACTATTGTGGGAGTGCTAATTGGAATATTCATCACCCGACCAGTATATGCTAAATTCGTGGAATTACTACTTGGCAAAGACTAAAAAATAAAGGATTTAACTAAATGAAAACTCCTAAGGAACTAAAGGTTAAACCTATAAAAAATGGAACAGTTATAGATCATATAAAAGCTAATAAAGCTCTTAGCGTGCTTAGGATACTTGGTTTACCTAGTGAAGAAACAGCCGTAACTATAGCTATGAATGTGAAGTCCTCTTTAATGGGAAGTAAAGATATTGTTAAGGTAGAAGGAAGGGAGTTAGCATCTAAAGAAGTGGATAAAATCGCTTTAATAGCTCCTAAAGCCACTATTAACATTATAAGAGATTATGAGATAGTGGGTAAAGGTAAAGTTCAGCTTCGAAATGAAATAAACGGTATTATAAATTGCCTCAACCCTAACTGCATAACTAACACCGGAGAACCAGTGGAAACTAAATTCTATGTTATAGTTAAAGAACCCGTAATTCTCAGATGCTATTATTGCGAGAGAATAATGGATGCAGATGAAATTGAATCACAATTATAGAAAATTTAGCTTAGATATTGTAAAAACTGGGATTATTTGAAAACTTCTTTTTTTTATTAATTTTTTGAATCCCATCAGTTTTATAAAAATTATTGACAGGAGTTTAAGATTAAAATAGCTGATAACGTTTATATAATGGAATTATCCATGAAGATGGGTGGAATAAAAAGCATTATATATCCAACATCTTATTCTAGTTGATACTGGTTTACTTGGTGAATTAACAGAAATTCAAGAGGAAATAAGTAAGCTAGTGTATCATTTGATAAATTGAATTAAACTAATTAATAAATCATAGAATATTGACCATATTGGTTGTTGGCCGGATATTTCTACGGGAATCAGATCATAAAATCGAAGAACACAGTCATAAACCCGTTCAAATATGTTTATATCTTAAGAGACTAAATTCTGATTGATCGAGAGTCTTATATTATTATGAATGATGATTTGATGGGAACGGATCACAATTACTTAAAAAATTAATACAATATTTTTTAAAAAGTAATCATTGGCGAAATAGAAAAAAACCTTAAAGTAAAAATTTAAATCTAAATTATTGATCTAAAGAATTCTATAAATCTGATTATTCTTTGATGTGGTTACGATTTGTTAGGAACCTCACCGATTCAAAAAAAGACAATAAAAAAAAATCATGATTTTTAGTATAACAACACTTTTTTATAAGTGTTTATTCACTATGAAAGCGTTTTAAAATATTAAAGATCTATTTTGACATCAGATAAAAAATTATTAATGTTGTGGAAATACTAAATTAACTGTTTTTATTACATCTTTTAACCATTTTTCTCTTTGTTTCGATGTACTAGTTACTATCACGTTGTAATTTTTTCGATGTAAGTTTTTTATCCCACAAAGACCGAAAATACATTTTTTCCATATAATCTCAAGAGGATCTCCAAAAACTTCAATTTCTCTTTCTTCCGGTGTGTTGGAAGTATTAAAAACAATTACACTTACAGATTTTAAAAGTCCAACAGGTACTCCATCACCTTGGTCACCTTCTATAAATTTGTATGCCACACCTGCACGTATGACCCGGTCAACCCATCCTTTTAAAATGGCTGGAGGCATTCCCCACCAATTGGGGTGAACTATAATTATCCCATCTACACTTGAAAGTTCATTGCAATGTGACCCGATAATACAATCAACCTCACCATTTTTAGGAATCTCTTCATGATGAAGTACTGGATCGAAATTTTCCGCATATAAATCATGAAAAATAACTTCATATCCATTATCTTCAAGCTTTGTAATAGCCTTGTTGGCTATAACATGATTAAAACTTTTTACTTTAGGATGTGCCAATATCACCAAGATTTTCATAATCAAACAACCTCTAAATACTACTCTAATAAATCCTTATATTTCATGATATATTCNNGAAGATTGTCAAGGGTAACACCTTTATTATGCCATGCACCACCATCTTTTGGATCAATTTCCAGAACTTTATCAAAGCATTTTAATGCTTCATGATAATTCCCAAATTCTGCAATACTGTTCCTTTATTATTCCAAGCTTTAGTATCATTAGAGTTTAATTCTAGAGTTTTATCATATTCTGCTATTTCTTGAGATTGTTTTTTACTAATATTGTATCTTCTTAGTAGTTCAGGGAATTTATATGAAATTATTAAAATTGTTAGTCCA
>PMNN01000128.1 GCA_003161815.1 Methanobacterium sp.
CTGAAGTAGCGATGACAGGTTGCAATCCTTTATCCACACAAGATGACGCCACCGCTGCTGGAGCTTCAATGGGCCTCAATATGTATGGTTGGAGGGAAGAAAACAACGAAGAATACTATCAGAATATTAATCAGATTTTAGATTATAAACCAGATATTCTGATTGATGATGGCGCGGATATGATATTTTTAGTGCATAAGGAGAGAAGAGAGCTTATACCTAAAATAATAGGGGCTTGTGAGGAAACCACTACGGGTGTTCATAGGTTAAGAGCCATGGCTAAGGATAAGGCATTGGAATTCCCGATTATAAGTGTGAATGATGCTTATACTAAATATTTATTTGATAATCGTTACGGTACGGGTCAATCCACCTTTGACTCTATAATGGGTTCCACTAATGTACTTATCGCTGGTAAAACAGTAGTAGTTGCTGGTTATGGATGGTGCGGTCGTGGAATCGCTATGAGGGCTGAAGGCCTCGGTGCAAATGTCATAGTCACCGAAGTTGAACCAATAAGAGCTCTTGAAGCTCGAATGGATGGTTACAGAGTTATGACTGTGCGTAATGCAGTTAAAGAGGCTAACCTTTTAATAACTGCTACGGGAAATATTGATGTGATATCCGGTGATGATTTCAGATACATGAAAGATGGTTGTATAATGGCTAATTCAGGTCATTTTAATGTGGAAATTAATCAGAATGATTTAATGGAAATGTCTAGGAGCCATGATAAAATAAAAGGGGATATTGATGAGTATATCATGGAAGATGGACGTAAACTATATCTCCTTGCTGAGGGAAGGTTGGTGAACTTAGCTGGTGAACGGGGTCAGGGTCATCCTGCGGAGATAATGGATTTAAGTTTTGCTATGCAGGCTTTATCTGTCAAATATTTATTGGATAATGATTTAGAGGTTGGAGTTTATAAAATACCTGATGAAACGGATCAATATGTTGCAGAACTTAAATTAAAAGCTATGGGAATCGAAATTGACGAGTTAACTCCTAAACAGAAAGAGTATATTGAAGGTTGGGAGCAGGGAACCTAAAAAAAATATTTCACTATTTTTTTTTNNTAGAAAAGTAAATTCTTGGGTAGGGAAGAGGATGGAATTTTATGGGATTTTTTAAGATTATAGAAAAGGGACCTGGACTAAAACGTCTTTTTATAGGGGGAGTTCACGGTAAAGAAGGATTAAGTACAATTAAAGCTATTAAAAAGATATCTGAAAATGATGTAAATGAAGGTACTCTTGTAATTTATAATTGTGACGAAACCAGGTATATTAGTACTTTAAACCCCCTCTATTATCAATCAGAGGTGGGAAAAGAAATTTTATATTTAATTAATCATTACCAGCCTGATATGTACATTGAATTACACTGCTATAAAAAGGAAAGCTACCCTGCACTCACTAATATTGATAGGATAAAAAGAGTTGGTGTTCCACCTTTAATTGAACTGGAGAAGGGTGTTCTCATTGGTTCCGTATCTCCTCAAATAAGAACTAAGATTTTTAGAAAAGAAGATATTTGCATAACATTAGAAATGCCATGCTCTCCATCACCCGAAACTTTAAAAATATATATGAACTTTTTAAAAATACTAGCCGGGGCAAAGAATAGATATAATCTAGAAAATAAAGTACGTGACATCTACCCGGAACAAGTAGAGACTTCTCAAAGATACGCACGAATAATATTCGGAGAGTACCCACCATTTTAAGGAAATTAATTCAACGACATACTAAAATAAGCTCTTTTTGGTTTTAGAACCATTTCTCTAAACTACTCTGACTATTATCTATTTTTTTAAGTTCATATAATTTATCTATGGCTGTAACTACTCGATCTTCTGAAAAATCATGATCACCAGCTAAAAATTCAATCACACCATCCCTATCAGGATTATCCCACTTCAACTCGTAATCCGATATGAAATCATGCTTTAGGAATATATCTCTTAAGCGCTGCGGATCTACTTCTAATTCTACTTTCAAATGATCCAAGACTTTGAATACGTCACCATATTTTTTAATAAGATTTAAACCTTTCTTGGCACCTATACCTTTTATACCTTCATTAAAATCCGTCCCGACAAGTATAGCTAAATCCACTAACTGCTCCCGATTAATATTCAAGTTCTCTAAAACTTTTTTAAGCATAATAAGTTCCAGATTAACCCGACCACCAGTGATAGTTAAATTTTTAACCATACGCGTGGCTCCGAATAATATGCAGTCATAATCTTGAGATCCCACACACCAAGCATCACCCTTTTCCACCATATAAGAAGCTTGAGCTTCACCTTCACCTTTAGCTTGTATATACGGAATTCCCATAAGATCTAAGAGTTTTTTAGATCCCTCCACAACTTCGGTTGACATTCGAGAAGATCTAACCGCATATTTCCGGGCATCCTCAATCCGACCCTCGTCTAGAGCTTTCTGCCATTTCTCGTGAGATTCTCTCCTAAATTCGCCCCTTTTAATTTGAGTGCCTTTCTTAAGTATGCTGGACTCTCCATCAAAGACATAAAATGGTTTAATTCCTTTTTCTATTAATGAAGTGGTACGGTATAGAATTCCACTGAAATGTGAGGTNNCCTCAAATTTTATGGATTCTGGAGTTACAATATCCTTGAACTTCACTCCCATAATAATTCACCAATTTTTTTTTAGTTCATTTAATTACTATTAAGCTGGAATTTTTTGATTAAATTTTTTTTCTATTCACGAAATAAACTGTAAGGAAAAGTTTCCTTTAACCATATTAAAACTTCTCCATGATGAATAATATTATAAGTTCTACTAAGCATGGGGGAATTTGTGCCAAAGATTTCAGAAAGCTCTGGANNCTGGTTCCAATCACCACCACTCGGTAGTTAACAGTTTCTCCTTCATTTATATCAAGATTATCCGCCATCTCCTTAGTGGCTGGGATGAATTTTTGTGTTAACGTGTTAATATCAACGTGACCCATAAGAACATCTAATAAACTGGTTACGGAGCCATCAGTAATTA
>PMNN01000011.1 GCA_003161815.1 Methanobacterium sp.
AGAACTCCAGCAAGTGGCCCCCTATTAGATATTAAAACGCTTGGGAGGCGGATATAATGGATAAAATAAAGAATTATAAATGTGTTAAAGCCTACATTAAACCAAACCAATATAAAGAGCTTAAAGAGCTTTCTGAAGAAATAGGAAAAGATTATAAAATTTATATTCCCATGACAGAGCTTATAAGAGAATCTCTGGAGGCTTTCCTTGAAACTCTTGAAGATGAAGGCCTGGAGGCTTATCTAGAATACCGGGGGTGGATTTGATGGGAAATACCCATCCCATCCCAAAACAAATTAA
Organism: Methanobacterium sp.; assembly: GCA_003161815.1. Lineage (GTDB taxonomy): Archaea > Methanobacteriota > Methanobacteria > Methanobacteriales > Methanobacteriaceae > Methanobacterium_A. Next base: position 301 of record PMNN01000011.1, read on the forward strand.
AACCGGGAATATTTCACCTTGTAACCCTAAAGGGAAAGGGGATTATTTTATCTCTAAGAATACGGTTTTAAATGCTGCAAAACATTTAAAAATAGATCCTAAAATTATTTCTCCAGAGGCTTACAGCTCTAAGAATGGAAACACCTATGTATCATGGAAGGGATTTTATAATCTTCCAGAGGCACTTCAAACACACTTTAAAAATTTAGCGGTTAAAAAACATTTAGATTTTGGAATCAAAACCGGTAAACAAAAAGATGGACATTTCCTTATTGTGTTTGATTGTGATAATGACAACGAAAAAGCAACGGAATACAAGGAATTTATTTTTAAATTCTATGGAAAAACATTTACCCGAAAGACACCCTCTAATGGATACCATGTATATTATACGTCTCCAGATGGGGGTATCCTAAAAAACAATATGCACATAGATTTAAGGCACTATATAACAATTGATGATAAGCCTTTGGACATGGAGATTAAGCAAGGAAGCTTTATTAAAGAAATTGGAGCAAACAGGCAAACTGTTGAGGATCTGGAAATCAGAGAATTAAATCCAAAAATAGATTTTATTAAGGCAATCTGTAAGAAGTATCCAACAGCTCAACAGATTAAACCTTTCCTTGAGGATAAGGTAACTTCCAAACCTCATATAAATAATGAATCCTTAAAGGTTTCAGATGATAAGCTCTTTGAGATACTGGAAACTAAATATCTTCCTAAATATATATCATTGGAATTAAAAGGCCAACGAGATAACACAATTATACCCGGTACCTTTGGATTCTTAAATAAAAGGAATATGCCAGTAAAACAAATGGAAAAGGTTTTAAAATGGATAAATGATGTAGCTGAATATAAGAAAGCTGAAAAAGGGAATAGAACACCCGATCACCGGAATTATAATTTTAATAGCAAACCCCGGAAACTTGCAGGATCCGGCGTGTTAAGGGAATATGGATTTAATGATTTTGTAAATGCTATTAATAAATTAGACCCTGAATATAAAACGGATAACCAAAATGAAGATAAACCGGAAGACTTGAGGGGGCTTATAGATTGGAATTTAAGTATTCATAGACACCCTCCAGTTAAGGTCTTAACAGATTATTTAAGTGAAAATTTAAAACTCTATAAGGATTTAACAACGAACCTATTTTATGAGAAAGAAACGGACGGTTCATATACCAACATCGGATCGGAAAGGATTGTAACTTTTTTTAATAATGAGTTTGGAGTAAACGGTATATCTCAAGACTTAAGCTGGAGGGCTCTTAATGGAATCACTAATCCCATTAAAAAAGATTATGAGTTATTAGAATTTAAAAACGGTATATTGAATACTAGGACCGAGCAATTTAATGAGAATAAGAAATTATTTGATAAATTGCCTAAAATATCCTTACCCTTTAACTGGAATGAGAAACTTGAAGGGGATAGTATCCAAACCGTTATCACTGAAATCTTAACAGATAAACACCACCTGGGGAATATGGAGCAATGGATTAAAACCGTTGGATACTTCTTTATGAAGGATAATAATGAATCCATAAATACTATTGTAGTTGGACCTCCAGGGACCGGGAAAACAACACTAGCCACTATATTAAACCGGATCTTTAATTGCTCCAATGTGAAAACAACAGATTTAAACAAAGCTGAAAGATTTAGATTATTTCCCATCATTGATAAGGACGTGAATATTGACGATGACTTAAATAATGGAGTGCTTAAGGATATTGGAGTATTAAACGGTTTGGTAAGTGGTAGATGTCCAGACGTTGAAAGGAAAGGCAAGGATGAACCTATAACCCCAGCCCCCGGTCAAATACCTAAATTATATGCTAATGGTAACACATTACCCCCGGTCCTAGGTGGTGGTTTTTGGGATAGATTAAACCTAATTTATGCTTTAAATGAATTTAGAGGTACCGAGAAAGATAAGGCAAGATTACAACCTGAAATAGAAGCGGGAAAACATGATAAGGACCTTGAATGGTTAGTATGGGATTCAATCCATGAATATTGGAATTTAAGAAGAAATGGAGAAAAAGTATTGTCCATTGAGCAAATGAAAGAGAATGAAAAATATTATAGAAATAAATCTTACCCCTTGCTTAATGCAATTGATGAGCTCTTTGAAAGAACCCCTAGTGATGAAAGTTACTTAAAAATTGAAGAAGTTACAAGNNGAAGAGGGCTTAATAATGGAAGAACACAGCACACCAAGTCTTAAACAAATAAAAAAGGCAATGGATACAAAGACCTATGATTTAGAACTTAGAAGGGTAGGTGAATCTGATAAAAATGGTTATAATCTACCTATTAGGGTGTATGTTTACATAAAAAAGAGAAAGGTTACAGGTCAAAATAAATTAGAGAGTGGAATTGAGGAAAGTATATGATACCTAAAATTTTAAAGCTTTCTCCATGCTTTAAATCCAATATAAAGCAATTGTACAATTGTTCAATTGTACAGGTTTTTCTGTATTAGTTAAAAATGCTAAATAATAATAAATATAATATAAAGATGTATTACGATTTGAGCTATATAGAGGAAGTAGAAAAATAGTGTACAAGCGTACAAATTGTACAATTCTATTAAACTGGAAAAGAAGCTCTGCAAACCCTTTAATTTATAATACTTTATTCTGAATAAGTAATATATTACTTAAATATT
>PMNN01000249.1:0-6097 GCA_003161815.1 Methanobacterium sp.
TTCTCCTATTATCTTTGAGATTTCCATTAATTTTTTTGAAAGGTTTATAGACATCATATTTTTGTTGTTGTACTCGCTTTTTTTTTAATTCATAAATTTTAATATTATATTGTCCTTTATTTTTAATAAGAAGACTCTATTAAATACAAGATTCCCCTAAGTTAATCTAAGTTTTTCTAGATAATTGGGACTAGGATTATCTAAATGATATTTTAATTAAAAAAATAATCATAAAAAAAAGACAATTATTATTTAAATTCATATAAAAATGAAATAGTGATTCTCTTTGGGTAAAATAAATTTATTTAAAGATTAAAATTAGGAAATTTCCAACAGAAAGTTTTAGTTAATTATGGTTATTATAAGATAGTAGTTTATAGTAAATAAACCTTTGCTTTTATAACAAAATATTTGTCTACCAAATTGAATAATAACCATATGATATCTACAATCAGGCCATAAAGCTTAGGTAAATATTTGAATGTTGACAAATTTTTTTAAAGTGAATTTTTTTGCTATAGTACTAATAAAATTATCTTAAGTAAAATTTTAAATATTCTCTAATTCTCTTTTAGACACGCCCCATTCCCATAATTGAGCTTTAATAGTTCTAATATTGTCTTGTCTGATAGATTCGGGCCAATTCGACCATTTACCAAACTGATAATCGTTCAAACGTATTTTTAGATCCTTAATACTTTTTTTTATACTGTCATTGTAAAAGTTAGGATCTAATGTGTCATTTTCAATCATATTCCACCTTTAATAAAATGTATTATAAAAAAAACAAGAATATCTTTATTTATCGTATTTTTCAAGATATTCTGCAATAGCTATTCTAATATGATGACTTATAGGGCTTCCACCTTTACGCTTAGCAAAACCTCTAAGGGCTTTTAATTGTGTTTCATCTAATCTTAAACCAATAGATACTTTTTTAGACAACTTTATCACTTCAATTAGTTAATAAAAGTTAAGACATCTGCCCAATTTTATGGTTTAAAGAAATTGGCTGCCAAAATTTTATCTTCTATCATCGTCTCTTTAGTATTTACAAGTGGAAAAAAATGTTTGTATGTTTTGATTAATAATTCGACTTTCATGTTGTACACCTATGTTTTAATAAGTATCTCATAGTATATAAAAAGATATCTAATGTTATACAAAATGTATCTTATTAAAATTTTTATTAAAAAAAATTTAATAATTTCAAAAATAATTCTGAATTCATGATAATCATTTGATATTTAAAAACAAATGATTTATCCAGAATTTAGATATTTTTGTTAACTTAAAAAAAAATCAAATTTCTCGATAAAAGATTGACTAAAAAAAAGAAAAAAGAGTTTAGAAGTTTTCTATTACTTCTCCTAGAAGTTTTATAGATTTTTCTTTATTAGGTCCGATTGGTGAACCAGCTACGTATTGGGTTACACCCATTTTTCCGAGTGCTTCGATTTTAGGCACGAAGTCTGCGGGTGTTCCTACAACAGAAAATGCATCCATTAAGTTCGTCGGTCACTGCTCCTATAGCTCCTCCGAAGTCTCCTTTAGCTTAGGAAGTCTCCGAATTTAGCTCCGGTATCAGGGGCTAAACCATGTCTTTGGAAGACTGGTGGTGGTGATCCGGCTGCGATGAAGGCGACAACTATTTTGGCGGCACCTAGTGCTTTGCCTGCGTCGTCGTCTATAGAGCAGCAGGTGTATGCTGCTACGTCAACGTCAGATAATGATTTACCTTCGGCGGCTGCTCCTTCTTTTATGAGTGGAACTGCTGCTTCGAAGTCTTTAGGATTTGATGCGTTGATTAATGCACCGTCTGAAAATCCTCCAGCGGTTTTAAGCATCATAGGTCCCTGTGCACCCATGTAAATTGGTACTTTCTCTTGGACGGCTTTAACACCCATTAAGCTGGCTCCACTTTCGGTTTTCCCACCGGAGAGGAGAGTGCTCATCATGGTTATGGCGTCTTTAATGGTGCTGACTGGTTTTGTCCATTCGATTCCTAATGCATCGAATGTGGCTTTGTCACCAGGGCCAATACCTAGAGTTGCTCTTCCCTCTGATATTTCATCTAGGGTTGCAACTGCGGATGCGGTTATGGCGGGGCTTCTTACGTAAGGGTTAGTTACTCCAGGACCCAATTTTAATAGTTTCGGTTCCATCTGCAATTAAGGCTAATGTTTCGTATACATTTTTGTTGTTGTAGTGGTCTGTAATCCATGTGTATTCAAACCCTACATCTTCTGCAAGTTTCACAAGCTTTACAATCTTATTTATAGGTTCATTCGGAACAAATTCAATACCAAACTTCATATTTATCAACTCCAATATTAAATATGTACCCCATAGTATATAAAAGGTTATATAATGTAAAAAATAGTGTAACTTTTACTATATTATATAATACAATATTTAAAAAGTCTTAATGAATCCAGGATGATATACTGAAAGAATGGCTTAACAGAGAATTACTTTTTTCAATTTAATATGCAATTTAATGACATGCCCCAAATGAAGGATGTAAAACAAATCTTAATTAATGATAATAAACTAAATTATAATATAAAAGAGGTGTAAACTATGTCTCAGAAAACAAAACGTAACTATTGCCCGGGATGTAAAAAAGAAACAATTTGGGATTATTATGAGGCTCGGGGCGGATTTAAACATTGGAAGTGCAGAGATTGTGGAGAGAAGGAAACTTTTTAAATAATTTATAATTTATAGTTGATTTTTTCTCGTAAAAAATGAAGCGTAAAATTAATTATTCAGGACATAATTGAGATTCATTTCAAACCACACAGGGGTAACTAATTTCTTTTATAACCCCTTTTACTCCATCAACAAATAATATAATAATATTAACTTCCATTGGGGGATTAAAAAAAATGATTGACAAAAAAGAATTGGTAGATAAGATAGAAAATACGGAATTGGAAAGGATACCTGGTGATAAGGATGTTTGGGAGAAACATATTTATTTAAATGATGATAAGGTACTTATTGTTGGTTATGAAGAAGAAGCTACATTTAATCAAGATCCTGAAGAAGAAACTGTCAAGAATTATTATTGGTATTGGGAACTTAGAGATTCAAGAACATGGGCTATTCTATTTGAAGATCATGACAAAATTTTCAGTTTTTGTGAATCTGAAATGGGAATCTACAGTGATCAAGAACGCATGGAAGACGTGGTTGGCAATATTGATGAAGCAGAAGTATGCTCCTGGAGTAAGAAAGACTTGATAGAAGATATCTCTGAAGATATCACAGATAAAATACTAGAATGGTTAACACTACCAAAAAAATAAATCGAACATTTGTTAACAATTTAGATAATTCAGTATTGTATTTCAATTACCTTTATATTAATTCATTGGAATATTCTAACCAGATTTATCTATTATTTCTTTCCAGACTAATATTTCCATCCGCTACTTTAAATACAACCGTATAATTCAACTATAGAGTCATTGATGAATAGTTAACTTAGAGTTTTAAATCTGTTAATATTTTATATATAAAATAAAGCTTATTTTCTACTTTTTTAATATATCTATAGACTCCGTAATAACATACGGTTATAATCTATTTAATATCATTTATTTTACTGAGAATGTTTTGATTTGATATACCAACTTGTGTTTTGAATTATGTTTAAATTAAGAGTAGAGGAACAACTGCCCATCAATAAGCCGTATTAAGGTTAATTAAGCTGTTTTAAACCAGAATACTTATAAGATTCAAAAACATAAAAATGATAGTATAAATGAAATTAAAGGAAAAAAAGGTTAAAACCTTAAAAAATAGGGGGTAAAAAAATTACTAAACAATTAAGTTATGGAATTGAACCTTCAATTAAAGCTTTTCTTAAGGACCTTAACAGTCAAAGCGGACCTCAACTCTATGAATTATCAGTAAAGGATGCACGGGAAGTTCTTTTGAACTTGCAAAAAACAGATATAAAAATCCCTGCAGATGTGGAAGATATCAATATTCCCGGCGGCCCTAACGGTCAAGTTTCACTACGAATAATTCGCCCCAAAGAAAAAAAAGGACCCTTACCAGTAGTGATATACATTCATGGGGGAGGATGGATACTTGGAGATAAAAATACTCATGACAGGTTAATTCGGGAGATTGCAAACGGATCAAATACTGCTGTAGTTTTTGTAAATTACACACCATCTCCTGAAGCTAAATACCCCNNCACACGATCTCCTGAAGCTAAATACCCCGTTGCCATAGAAGAAGCTTATACAGCCACTAAATATATTGCAGAAAATGGAACTGACTTAAATCTTGATTCATCTAAAATAGTAGTCGCGGGAGACAGTGTCGGTGGAAACATGGCAACTGCTGTAACTTTGATGGCTAAAGAACGCGGAGGCCCAGAAATTCAATTTCAATTACTATTTTATCCTGTAACAGATGCTAATTTCGACACAGCCTCATACNNGTGATGAAGGGCAATCATATGCTCATAAACTCATCGAAGCAGGAGTAAAAGTCACGGCAGTTAGATACTTAGGAACCATACACGATTTTGTAATGTTAAATCCCATCTCAGATACACCAGCAACCAGAGCTGCAATCAGTCAGGCGAACGAAGTACTGAAAAAGGTTTTCAAGAAATAAATTTTTTTTTAATTTTTTTTANNATGGGCCATATTTCTAGTCTGCCAGTCCACATATCAAATATGAACAATACTTTTATGATGGCTGGTGAGCTGGCTGTAATTAGGGACGCGGTCAATCCTACGTTGCTTATAGCGGATGCGACCTCGAATAATACTTGGGAGACGTTTTGATAATAGAATAAGGTTATAATAACGCTCACCAAGTATACAAATAGGAAAATGAAGACAAAAAGTCCTGTTAATCTTGAAATATCTTTATCCACAGTTATATCATGCAAATGGTGTATTTTTTTAGATATTTTAGCACTTTGGGGAAGTAAATATGATTTAATCTCCCACCAAATCTCTTTAACCATTATACCTATTCTAATCCACTTTATACCTCCTCCTGTTGAACAAGATCCAGCACCAATAATCATTAGTATTGTGAGGATGAAAATACCCATTCCTGCATATTGAGTGGTTATCTCTGGACCTGAGGATGTCTGCAGACCGGTGGTGGTTAAAGCAGATACTACCTGAAAAACCGATAATCTTAAGGATAATAGGAAGTCATGCCCATAATAAGGGGTGTTATATAGGAATACAGCCACTAAAATTGTTCCAATTATAAGGAGAGGATAAGCTACCTTAGTTTCTATGTCTTTGAAGTATTCTCTCCATTTTCCCCTTCCAATTGGATTTGGTAATATCATGTGATGTAGAGCAAAATTTGTGGCCCCGATGATCATGATGATAATAGCTACAAGTTCAATCCATATATTGTGATAAAAGGCAAGACTAGTGTTTTGCATGGCAAAACCACCTGTGGATAGAGCTGAAAATGTATAGAATACTGAGTCAAAAAGAGGCATCCCCGCTAGTTTGAATAGAATAATACCGATTACAGTGTAAATAACATAAATATAGAATATAACTCTTGCTGTGTGTCTTATACTAGGTTTTATTCTTTCATCTCTTCCTTCTGCAGCGTACATTCTCATAATATTTACATTTGGGGATGATAGGATAGTTAAAGCCATTACAATAATCCCCACTCCTCCCAGCCACTGCATAAATCCTCTCCAGAAATCCATGGTAAATGCAGCTGCATTCAGATTAGTGTACATACTAAAACCGGTGGTAGTGTAACCGGACATGGCTTCAAAATANNTCCTTATTAAAGATTTTATAAAAACTAAAACCAATAAATATGCTAATAAGTGCAGAATAAATGAAAGGCAGTATATACTTGTATTCACCATAAATAAGGGCTACAACAATAGGTATTAACATTAATAACCCTAAAAATATGCACATAAAACCAGTGTAATGTAATATGGAGCGTGCTTCNNCCAATTTTAACTTTAGATGTTGAATGCATTTATAAGTTCAATCCCCTTAAAAAAAAATAATTTATAAATCTATAATTTGGTGAATCTTTTTAGAACTTCCTGGGCAAATTTAGTTTTAAC
>PMNN01000249.1:6259-6428 GCA_003161815.1 Methanobacterium sp.
CTTCATCGTTTCCAGTAGCCGCTACGAATACATCTGCATCATTTATGTTAGCTTCTTCCAGTGTTTTAGTGTCGGTACCGTTTCCACATATCACTAAAGCATCTAATTCAGAAGCAGCATTACAGCATAAAGCATCATCATTTTCTATTAGGGTTACATCATGTCCATC
>PMNN01000106.1 GCA_003161815.1 Methanobacterium sp.
TGAGGGAGGTAAAGGAAGAAACAGGTCTTAAAATAAAGTTAAATGATATTTCCGGTGTTTATTCAGATCCAAATAGGGATCCTCGAGGACATGTTATAACAATATGTTTTACAGCCCAAAAAACAGGAGGGAAGTTGAAGGCTGACACTGATGCGAGGGACGTAGAATGTTTAAAATTAGATGATGTATTTAAACTTAATTTAGCTTTTGACCATAAAAAAATTATTAGTGATGCTTTAAACTATTTAACTTAATTTATAATATTTAGTTAATAAATGTAAAATGAATTTCCCCAAAGTTAATATTTAATAAATTATTAAACTAACTAAAATCTACTAAAAAAAAATACACTTCGAAAAAAAGTTAATAAAAAAAATATTCAAATTTTGTAGATTCACCATTTTACTATTAAGGAGGATTTAAATGGAATTTTGCCCCAAATGTGGAACAGTCATGTTCCCCGAGAATAAACGTTTTCATTGTAAAAAATGTGGATATGAAAGGGGAATTACTAAAGAATTGATCAGTAAATACGAAGTTTCTGAGGAGATAAATGCAAAGGAGAGTATAATATTTACTGATGATAAGATTAGAACTCTACCAACTACCCGTGCTATTTGTTCCAAATGTAAGAATAAGGAGGCATTCTGGTGGTTACAGCAAACTAGAAGGGCGGATGAATCCGAAACTAGGTTTTTAAGATGCACTGCCTGCGGCTTCACTTGGCGGGAATACGATTAGGGTATTAATATTATTAAAGATCTAAAGAAAGCATTTTAGGAGAATAACATTATAATGAAAGATCCGAAAACACCCCAAAACACCCGTAAAAAGGGTCATGACGAAAAGAGGGAATTTTGGAGACAATCTTCATATCACAGTCTTATTAAGAGAATTTTCCCACAGAAAAAAAATGAAGAAAATAAGAATATGAATTCTCATGAGAAATCAGATCAATTAGGAAATGATGGATCTGAAAAACTTGAAACAAATTCATCAATTATAAGTTCATCTAATATTAATCGACAAGAAAAATCTCAAAATTCTGAAGGAGTACCTGAAGATTCTTTTCGGAATAGTTTAAAAAATTATGATGCATTCAAATTCCTAATAGATAAAAAGAATATTATAATAAGGGCCATAGCAGTTGTTTTTGCAATTTTACTTATTATTTATGGGGTGATCTTTTCATTATACAGTTCATCGGTGCAGGTTTCTTCTAATGTTATCTTTGGCGAAAGGGCTATGTTTTCAGCGTTTCTAGTATTAATTGGATCTCTCATAATAGTAACAGTTTTTGCTCGTAAGTTAATGGAAGGAACTTTTCTTAAAATAATCTATAATGAATTGGAAACGGTTGAAGGAAAGACCAAGAGAAATGGGGATGAAATGGTAACTGAAGAAGATGAAGGGAATGATAAGGATTAATAAGTCGAATAAGTTAATAATTAGTTTGAAGATTTAAAAATTAATATAATAAATTATAAGGAGGATAAAATGTTTAAAGCAGTTTTAAGTGATTCTAACATTTTAAAAACTAGTTTCGACGCTATTTCTTCCATTGTGGATGAAGTTCAGATGCAGGCAGATAGTGATGGTTTGAAGCTCGATGCATTGGACAGATCTCATATCACCTTTGTACATCTCGAACTTAAATCTAGTGTTTTTGATATGTACTCATGTGATGAACCTCTTAAAATCAATGTAGATACTGAGGAGCTAATGAAAGTACTTAAGAGAGGGAAATCAGATGATCTGGTAGAACTTGCTGTTGATGAGAGTAATTTAATTATTAACTTTGAAGGTGAAGCTCGACGTACTTTTAAAATACGTCTTATAGATATAGAGTATGAACCCCCTACTCCTCCTCAATTAGAATATCCTACCGAATTTGAAATACCATTTTCTCTGCTTAAAAATTCCATTCAGGATATTGACATTGTTTCTGATAAGATATCTCTTATAGTAGATGAGGATAAATTTATAGCATCTGCAGAAGGGGAGTTTGGAGACGCTACTATAGAATATTTACATGGAGAGAAAATAGAAGATAATGCTAAATCAGTATTTTCACTTGAAAAGATAAAAGAGATGTTGAAAGCGGATAAATTCTCAGAAGCAGTGGTTTTGAGATTGGGAAATGACATGCCTCTTAACCTCTCCTTAAAGATGGCCTCGGATGAAGGTGAATTAAGCTTCCTTTTAGCTCCAAGGATTGAAAGCGAGGAATAGGAATTGGATGAATTCTTCCAAAAATTAAGAGAAATCCAAAAAAAAGAGCGTAATCTAAGTGGTTTAGCTCCGGTGGGGGAAAACTTTTATCAGGATGTCTTTAAATATTTTAATGGGCTTATGAGGAGGATTGATGATAATCCTTTTTCATTCGAGTCTTATTTGTTACGGGATGCACAGAGAATAATAGCTGAGATATGTGAAAGACGGGAGCATAAGATCAGTAATAGTGCTGTTATGAATGTTCAACGCTCTTATCAGCTATTCAAAGAATCGGGGTCAGCATCTAAATCGTCTATGAAGGTTCCTCGAAACTCCACTCCCGAGGAAGAAAAGATATACCGTGACTTAGTAGATTCCTTGGTGGCTTATCGTGAAAAAATGAGAGAATCTCTAAGATTTTCCTCGGCTCAGGATCAAATAATCAAGAAAAAAGCAGATAATCCCATTGAAATAAAAAAAGATCCTATAGTTAATTCATCAGCAGAAGTATCACAGAGTAAAGTTATTGATGAATTAGATTCTGATGTAAAAGAAAATAATTTAGGAAATATCTATAAAGAATTTGGTCACGAACCCGTTCAGAAGTCATCTTCAGAATATCCAGCCACTTCAGAAAATGTTGAGGATTCGAAAAGTTCTGGAGATACTGTTACTGGAAAAAATAATTTCAGGGAAACAATACCAACAAAAGAAGATCAGAGTCTTAAAAATATTGTTAATGATAAAAAAACTCCTGCTGAAGTTTTAATGATTTTAGAAGAACTTCCAACCATCATGGGAGTGGATAAAAAGATATACGGTCCATTTTCTCCGCAAGATATTATTACCATGCCACAGCCTAACGCTCAGATTCTAATAAAAAATAGGAAGGGAAAATTCATACAAAAGTTATAAATAAACATGAATTTTATAAGTATTTTAATATTAGATTAGATCTATTTCAAATAATAGAGTTTATATAAATTACTATCAAAAAATTTCAAGCCATAAATATGCTTATTTTTGTTTAGAGGTGATTATAAATGAAGATTCCTAAGGAAAGAAGAACTTATTGTCCTAGCTGTAAAAAACACAGGCTTCATGAAGTATTTGAATCGAAAAGAAGAAAAGCCAGCGAATTAAAATGGGGTCAACGCCAATTCAGGCGTGTTACAAGTGGTTATCGAGGATATCCTAGACCATTACCCTCTGGAAATAAACCAGTAAAAAAACTGGATTTACGATACAAATGTAAAGAGTGTGGTAAAACTCATATTAAACGTTCATCATTTAGAGCTGGAAAAGTAGAGTTTGTAATGAAATAATGGAAAACTTAACAAAAGAGGTTTTATTCAATGACAAATTTTAACAATGCCAAAAGCAATTTTTTAAAAGTCAAATGCATCGACTGTGGTAATCAGCAAATTATTTTCGATCACGCTGCATCCAATGTGCAATGCATAATCTGTGGCAAAACTCTGGTAAAACCCAGAGGCGGAAAATCTGAAATAGTTGCCCAGATAGTAGAAGTTTTAGACTAATTATTAGATTTAAACATTTAAGGTGTTTTTAATGGTAAGAATGAGGAGTGAATGGCCAGATGAAGGAGATCTNNAAAAATATTCGGGATCATGTGCGAGAAAACCAGAAAATCGTAGCCAAAGTACTGAGGGTAAATCCTCATAAAGGCCATGTGGATGTTTCCATGAAGAGGATTAGGGAAGATCAGAGAACCCGTAAAATCCAACAATGGAAAATAGAGCAAAAAGCCGAGAAACTACTTGAATTTTCAGCTAAAANNTTGCTGCTGAAGAAGGTGTAGAAGCACTTTTAAGTAGGGAAATAGATGTAAAATGGGCGGAAGCTATAACTGAAATTGCAAAGAAGAATATATCCCCTCCAGAAGTGCAGATAACCGGCTATATTGATTTAAAATCTTACGTCCCTAATGGAGTAGAAGTAATTAAAGATGCTCTTACATCTGTTAAAGATGAAAATATTCGCATACAGATTGTAGGAGCTCCTCGATACAGAATGACAGTTAAATCNNAAGAGACTATACTTAAAGAAGCAGCTCAAATGGCTATAGATGCGGTGATAGAGGCTGGTGGCGAGGGTGAATTCTATCGTGAATTAGAATGAAAATGAAAATGCATAAATGCCGATTATGTGGTGGATACACATTACGGAAGAAATGTCCCTACTGTGAAGGAGATTTGAGGGTAGTTTATCCTCCTAAATATTCTCCAAATGATAAATATGGAAAATACAGAAGATTATTAAAAAAGCAAATGCTAACTAAATAAATAGGAGCTGGTTTTAGATGAAAGATACCTTTATTAAATTATTGAAGGATGTAGATCTCAATAAACCAATCTTTATAGAGGCTCTTCCAGGTATAGGACATGTTGGTAAATTAGTGGCAGAGCATCTGATCCATGAACTTCAAGCCGAGAAATTTGCAGAGTTATACTCGCCATCATTCCCTCCACAGGTTTTTGTAGGTGAGAATGGGATAATCGAGCCCATGAAAAATGAGTTCTATTATCTTAAGTCAGCAGGAGTGGATCAGAGAGATTATATTATACTGGTGGGAAATACTCAGGGTTTAAGTCCAGAAGGACAGTATGATGTCTGTGGAGCTATTATTGATTTTGTAGAGAATTATGGAGTTAAAAATATTTATACCCTCGGTGGACTTGGAACGGGTCAGCATGTGGAGAAAACAAAGGTTTTAGGGGCAGCCACAAGTAAAGAACTGACTAAGATGTTAGAGGGGTATGAAGTTAAACTTAGATCAGCAGATGGTGNNGAAACTCCAGGATATTTCATAGATGCAGATGCATCCAAGGCGGTTCTGAAGACATTACTTAATATACTTAAATTAGAAGTGGATGTTGCGAAATTAGAAGAAAGAGCAGAAGAAACACGTAAAATGATATCCAAAGCCCAGCAAATGGAACAAGAGATGTCAGAGAGAATGCATATCACTCCTGGGGATGAAGATTTGCGATACATCGGTTAAAAAAAATTATTCGATGTATTTTTATCTTATATCAGGTGTATTAATTAATGAACTAATTTTATGTTAAATTAAAATTTAATTTTTTTATTTTTTTTACTTTAAATATAATAAATTCAAATTTAATAATAAATTTATAATTAACTTTTATTAATCTT
>PMNN01000006.1 GCA_003161815.1 Methanobacterium sp.
TGAAATATAAGGACTTGTTGGAAGATGTTGAATAATAAATTGAATATATTATGAATATAAATGATAATTTAATGATTAATCTTAAGAATAACCTCTTTAACGAAAATTCAATTAAAAAATACTCTAATAATTGCATATTAACCCCACACAAAAGGGTTAAACTTGAAAGGTATATTGAAAGGGTACAGAATAATGAATTTAAAGGCGAAACAAAAGGTTATCCAGCATTCCTTAAGTTTCTTGAGGATATATTAGATTATGAAGAAGATAAAAATGTTCTCCCGGATAATAAACCGGATATAGGGCAAGATAGAGTTGAATTTGCTTTAAAAGATAATGAAGATAGAAAATTCATGGTAATTGAACTTAAAGGTAGTAATACAGATTTAGATAAACCACAAAATAGAGCCAACGATAAAAGAACTCCAGTAAAACAAGCATTCGGATACGCTGAAGACTCAACTACAAAATCTGGATTAGTGAACTGGATACTTGTATCAAATTATAAAGAATTTAGATTGTATAATTACGCCAAAAGAATAGGAGAATACATCTCCTTCAACGTTGAGGAACTTTTAGAAGAAGAAAAATTTAAAAATTTCATGTTTGCATTTTCTAAAGAATCTCACATTAATTTAAAAGTAATTAATGATGTAATTAATGAAGATTACATTGAAAAAACTCAATTAGCTAATAATTTTTATAAACTATTCCATGAAACTCGTTTAATGATATTTGAGGAGCTTAAAGAACTTCATGGGATAAATAAAATTGATGCTGTTTCTTATGCTCAAACCATACTTGATAGGTTTATTTTTATATGCTTTGCTTCCAGTAGAGATCTTCTTCCAGATAATATTGCACATAAAACTCTACTAAAACGAATTAAAAGTGAAGATTTAAGGGATTATGAAGTATGGAGAGAGTTAAATTATCTTTTTAAAGATGTTAATGAAGGTAAGGAAGATAGAGATATTTCGGGTTATAATGGTGGTTTATTTAAAGATGATTTAAATTTATTTTTTAAGTTATCTGATATTATAAACAATAAGGAATTTTTTAAAGAAATTCAACAAGAAAATAAAAAAAATAAACAATATAAAGAGTTTATCAAAGGCCTTCATGATAAACTTAAAAAAGAAGTTAAACCTTCCATATTGGAAAGGTTAAATCCTATATACATAAATTTGATTATAATTTCATATTTTGAGTTTTCAGAAGAAAAAACAAAAGAAACCGAGCATATTCTGGATATAGAGATATTAGGACACATCTTTGAGAATTCAATCGGTGATATTGAAGAACTGAAAGAAGATTCAAAAGGAAGACGTAAAAAGGAAGGAATTTTCTATACTCCGGATTATATAACTGATTATATCTGTAAAAATACTATAATTCCTTATTTAAGTAAATATGACAATGCTGATACTGTTGAAGAATTGTTACAAGAATATTCTACAGGGCGTGAAGTTGAAAAATTAGATCAAAAACTTAAAACTATTAAAATTATTGATCCGGCGTGTGGTTCAGGTGCATTTCTGAATAAAGCAACTGATATTCTTTTAGAAATCCATAAAGGAATATTTGAAATTAAGAAAGGTTATATAACATCTGAATCTATGAGGGTGGGTAAAGGAAAGAGAAGAAGGACTGAAAGTGTTCAATACTCTGATTTAGGTGTATATGTATTTGATGCTATTGATAAAAGGCGTAAAATTCTATTAGATAATATATATGGTGTTGATCTAAATTCTGAATCTGTGGAGATTACTAAACTTTCTTTATTTTTAAAGGTATGTGAAAAAGGAAAGAAACTTCCAGAGCTTGATAAAAACATAAAATGTGGCAATTCCCTGATTGATGACCCTGATTATGCAGGAGACAAGGCATTTAATTGGGAGGAAGAGTTCTCAGATATATTCAATAATGGTGGGTTTGATGTAGTTATAGGAAATCCACCTTATGTCAGACATCAAGAAATAATACCCATTAAGCCTTATTTAAAAACGCATTATAAAACGTATAATGGATTAGGTGATCTTTATATAATTNNAAAATTTCTTCGAGAAAGGTATTTATCTTCTAAAAAAAGAAGGTATGCTTTCTTTTATATCCTCTAATAAATTTACAAAAGTCAAATATGGTAAACAACTCAGGAAATTCCTTTTAGAATATAATATTATAAAATATTTTGACTATACCCATTTCCAAGTATTTAATGATGCTACAGTTGAATCTTGTATATCTGTTATTAAAAAAGAATCTCCAACAGAAGAAAATATTTGTGTTAATGAAAGTTTTTATGTATCTCAAGATGATCTTAATGATGAAAGTTGGAATTTTCAGCCTCCTGAAGTTCTTAATTTAAAAAATAAGATTTATAACGGTGCTTTAGAAATAAGAAATATACCTAAATTAGAAATGAATATTGGCATTATGACTGGTTTCAACAAAGCGTTTATAATAAACGAAGAAACAAAAAATCGCATTATAACAGATGATCCAAGCTGTAAAACTTGGATAAAACCATTGATAAGAGGTAAAGATATTAAAAAATGGAAAATTAATTATAAAAATTTATATCTTTTGTACATTCCATGGAAATTTCCTATAGATGATTTTAAAGGGATAAAAAAATATTTAGATAAATTCAAGTTGGATTTAGAAAAACGTGCAGTGGTTAAAGAAAATGGAATTCCCTGGTATGCATTACAAAGATATGCATCAGATTACTTCCATGAATTCAAAAAAAATAAAATAATCTGGCAGAGAATAGCTTATAAACCCGCTTTTTGTTATGAAGATCAAGGATCATTAATATTAGATTCATTATCATTTTTAACAATAGATAATCCAAACTATTCCCTAAAATATTTTTTAACACTTTTAAATAGTAAACTGTTTATTTGGTTTTTAACTCAAATAGGTCACATTTATGGGGATCGAGGATTTTTAGTAGCAAATCAATATTTAGAAAAATTTCCGATAATTCCTATTAATCTTGATGATCAAAAACCATTTATTAAAGTTGCGGATAAGATGATTTGTCTTAATGAAAACTTAATTAATGAAATAAATGGATTTAAAGAATGGTTACAACGAGAACCATTTATTATAAACAAGTTTTCTAAAAAACTTGATAAATATTATGAATTATCTTTTGATGAATTTTTAGTTGAATTAAACAAGAAGAAAATAGATACTAAACAAAGGAAAACTCAAGAACTTCTTAAAAATGAATTTGAAGAAAGCATTAATAAAATTAACCCATTAATCCGACAGATTGAAGATACTGATTCCGAAATTGACAAGATGGTTTATGAGCTCTACGGATTGACTGAAGAGGAAATCCAGATTATTGAA
>PMNN01000137.1 GCA_003161815.1 Methanobacterium sp.
GCCTAATTCACCACATTGTCCACATGCCATACAAGATCTAATATCTTTACTGACGAATGAAATTATTTCAACCTCTAAACCTTCATCCTCTATAACAGTTGCACATTCCTCCAGAACTTGATAAGTATTACCACTTGGTCGGGGACTGGCGCATAATAAAAGAACTTTTTCCATTTTTTTTAACCTCCTTAGATTTATTTAAGGAATAAAAAATTAATAAATGTTTCATAGGAATATTTTTTCCATTGAAATTTTCAAATAATTATGAAAAAAGTAAGATTTAGAGGAAAAATAAATGTACAATTGGGATGCAGAAGACTACCGGAATAGTTCCAATGAGCAGCAGAAATGGGCCAGAGAGCTTATAGCTAAACTAGAACTTAAAGGAGATGAAAAAGTTATTGATTTGGGATGTGGAGATGGAAAGTAACTGCTGAGATTGCATCATACCTTAAAAATGGTTGTGTTTTAGGGCTTGACAGTTCTCGAGAGATGATTGAACTAGCTAAAAAAAAGTTTCCATATAAAGATTATTCTAATTTAACCTTTCAAATAAGAGATGTTAGAGAACTGGAATATAATGAGAAATTTGATCTGGTTTTCTCCAACGCAGCACTACACTGGATAAAAAATCATATAATTGTTTTAAAGACAATTCAACGGAGTCTTAAGCTGGGGGGACGAGTCTTAATACAGATGGGTGGTCAGGGTAATGCTCGTGATGTTATAAAAGTTGTTGATGAAATTATAATTGAGAAAAAATGGAGTTACTATTTTAAAGATTTCGAATTTCCATATGGATTTTACGGTCCTGATGAATACCGTGAATGGCTTAAAGAAGCAAATCTCCAGCCTTTAAGAGTGGAACTCAAATCAAAGGTTATGATTCAAAAAGGAATAGATGGGTTAAAAGCATGGATAAGAACTACTTGGCTCCCTTATACACAGAGGATTCCGAAAAAATTACAAGAAGATTTTGTTGATGAAATAGTGGGCAGGTACCTTAAAAACAATCCATTAAATGATGGAGGATTAGTGCGGGTGGATATGATGAGATTAGAGGTTGAAGCTATAAAAAAGTAAGAATCAGATAAAAAAAGAGAGTGCTTAAAGTAATTTATCACTATAAGATTTTTTATCACAGGAATTTTGTCTATTAATTTCAACTTTTTTCTCAAGTTTTACTCCCATTTTCTCGATTACGGCTCTATAATCAACTTTAGTGTTAACACATCCATCCCGCAGGAGTGGAACACCTTGGCAGGAGAATTTATTTAGATTCATCATTGCTAGATTAAGGTCTTGGTAACAAGCTACACCTAAAACTGCCTTGAATTTGTTTTCTTCAATTATCTTTTTAAGGAAAGTTGATCCTGGTATAATAAAGACCTGATAGCCTAAATCTTCTCCTTTATCTTTTAGAACACCTATCACACATCGATTACAGTTTTTACAAACCAATCCAGATGTTTCAAGGTTAGCTTCACAGTCAGAGTGCCTTAAACAATGGGGCAGTACTAAAATTTTATCATGTGGATTTACTTTATTAAAGAATTTTTCATTAACTTTATTTCTTACTTCTACACCGATTTGATCCACTATTTTCCCATCAACTCCTAAATTCTCCGAAAATTTCTTTAGAAGTCCGTAGAAAATATCTAAGGTGAAGAGGAGTACTTTAGGGAAAATGAGTTTATTTTCTTTAATCAATATTCTACCTAAGATTAAAGTTGTTGAAAGTAAACCTAGAATCAAAAGAGCTAAAATGAAAACTATCTGCCCAAATATTTGATAAAAATCATAAATTGACATAATTTTGAACTCTTATTTTTTTAAAAATTTAATTTTTGTTATTAATTTTAAATTCGTGGAATTATTTGGAATAAAGTGACATCGTGATTTTAGATTGATGATGTTTTTTCTTCATCTAATTTTTCTACCTTGAAATTTTGGATATCTCCTTTAATCTCCACTCCACCATCTATAGCATAAATCTCCAAGCCGGATAGTTCCTCACATGCACATAAAATATCCTGTTCAGGATGAGTGCCCGGTTGGATATCACAATTAAGACGTATACTTTCCCCGCAGGAGACAACCATCTTAAGTCTTTTAGATGTGGGATGATTTTCTGGAAGAACAATTATTGGCAAAGCTAATTCTCTCAATAGGTAAATCATGGATTTAATGCCTTTTTCAGCATTATCACCAACATCGAATGCAGAAACAGCTATTAAATCATCAGATTGTAGGAATAAAACAATTTCCTCCATTTCTGGAGTGCCTATGAATAATTCCATGTCAGTAGTGACCTTAACTATTCCCAATTCTCCAGATTTTCCAATTAAAAACAGAATTTCATCAGAACCAATCATAATTCTTTGACGTTCTCTGACTGACATGCTGGACATACAACTCTTCTTCCAATACCTTTAAATTCATTTTTACAATCCAGGCATCGGTATCTTTTTGTTTTCAGCTTTTTCATCTTGATGTCAGCCATAGGGCCTCCAACTGTGCACATATAATAATCACCTAGTATTTGTTATATTAATGATATTATTTATTCTTTATGATAAACTAAAATTAATTTATATTCTACAAAAATCACATAATGATTTATAAAACCAATTCAGATTCAAAATTAATAAAAATACTAAATTGAATTATCCAATTCAGAATGGTGAGACTAGTGAAAAACCTTATTTTTCCATTTTCCGCTATAGTCGGTCAAGATAATATTAAAACAGCTTTAATTCTAAACGCTATAAATCCAAGTATTGGAGGCGTTCTAATTAAAGGAGACAAAGGAACAGGCAAAACCACCGCTGTCAGAGCACTAGCGGATCTCTTACCCCCTATAAGAATTGTTAAAGGATGTCCTTTCAACTGCGACCCTGATGATACTGACTCTCTCTGTCAAGAATGCCGTATTGGTGAAATCCAGGTAACAGAAAAGAAAATGAGAGTAGTAGAACTACCACTTGGATCCACAGAAGACCGAGTTGTAGGATCAATAAACATAGAAAAAGCTTTAAAAGAAGGATTAAAATCCCTTGAACCCGGAATACTCGCAGATGCTAATAGAAACATATTATACGTAGATGAAATCAATTTACTAGACGATAACCTAGTGGATGTCTTATTAGACGCGGCAGCATATGGAGTGAATATTGTTGAAAGAGAAGGCATCTCAGTAACCCACCCCGCGAACTTTATATTAGTAGGGACCATGAATCCAGCAGAAGGTGAACTCCGACCTCAACTCTCAGACAGGATAGGACTTCACATTTCAGTGCACAGTATCATGGAACTGGAAGATCGTGTTGAAATCATGGAAAGACGAGAAGAATTCGAATCCAACCCAACAACATTCAGATATAAATTTAGAAATGAACAAGATGAAATTCAACATAAAATCATAAAAGCCCGTAGAATTCTGAAAGAAGTGAAGATCTCACGGGATTTGCTCCAAGTTATAGCTAAAATATGTATTGATATGGGTGTTGATGGACACCGAGCAGATATAGCAATTTTAAAAACAGCTAAAACCATAGCAGCCTATAATAATCGGGATAAAGTAAATAATGAAGATGTATCAGAAGCGGCACTCTTAGTTTTAGGTGAAAGATTTCAAAAAACTTCCTATGATCAAGATAAAATTAAAAAGAAAGTAGAACAAGCTGTTTCTGAGGTATCCAAGGATAAAAAGGAACAAAATGAAGAAACAGGGACTTCAGAGGATAAACAGGTACAAAATAAAAAAACGGGNNGGTAAAAGAGTAAATTCACAAACCGAGAAGGGCCGATATATCAAAAGTAAAATTCCAGGAGGAAATACTACAGATATAGCAATAGATGCTACTATTAGGGCAGCTGCTTTAGGATCAAAGGGCAGTATAAAAGTGGAAAGCAGTGATATACGTCAAAAGGTGAGAAAACATGGTGCAAAAGCCTCAATTGCACTAATAGTAGATATCAGTGGATCAATGTT
>PMNN01000088.1 GCA_003161815.1 Methanobacterium sp.
GGATGAATTATTATTAAGCGGAACTGAGGCTGTAGGACTAGGTTGTCTCGCGGGAGGGTGTAAATTCATGTCATCATATCCTATGACTCCATCCACACCTTTGCAGATGTTTATGGCCCAAAACGGAGTCAACTTCGATTTAATATTTGAACAAGCTGAAGATGAAATAGCTGCCATTAACATGTCCATCGGTGCATTCTACGCTGGAGCCAGATCAATGATTGCCACGTCAGGGAGTGGGTTTGCACTTATGGGGGAAGCAGTAGGTCTTTCTGGGATGATTGAAACTCCAGTAGTGATATACGTTGGTCAAAGACCGGGACCTGCAGTAGGACTTCCCACCAGGACTTCACAAGAAGACCTCAATTTAACATTATATTCCGGTCCGGGAGAGTTTGCTAGGATTATATTTGCACCTGGTAAATTTGAGGATGCATTTAAATTGTCACAAAAGGCCTTTAATCTGGCAGATAAATATCAAATCCCGGTATTCATTCTTTCGGATCAATATTTTGCTGAATGTTATTACAATATACCTTCACTTGATTTAAGTGACGTGAAAATTGAAAATCACATTGTCAGAACCGATGAAAACTATAAAAGATATCAACTCACCGACGATGGTATTTCCCCACGCGGAATACCAGGATTCGGAGAAGGAGTAGTAGTAGTTGATTCAGATGAACATGATGAGGATGGCCATATAACCGAAGATTTGAATTTAAGAGCAAAAATGGTAGAGAAACGTTTCTCGAAAAAAATGGAAAAAATCCGAAAAGAAATGATTCCTCCTGAATTAGTTGGTAAGGAGGATTATGAGGTGTTGGTTGTGGGCTGGGGTTCTACTTATAGCACCATAATGGAGGTGCTGAATGAACTGGGATCTGATAAAATTGCATTTTTACATTATAAACAAGTTTATCCGTTACATTCTGACACTGAAAGTTATCTTAAAAAAGCTAGAAAAACTATTATCTTTGAAAATAACGTTACTGCTCAATTTGCAAATCTAATTAAACTTGAATTAGGATTTGATATTGATGAAAAGGTTTTAAAGTATGATGGAATGCCTTTTTCGGTTGAAGAAGTTACTGAAAACCTAAAAAAATTAATGGGGAGTTTATAAATGGATCCTAAAGTTTTTGATATGAAGTATGCTGATATAGCTTGGTGTCCCGGTTGTGGAAACTTTTCAATACTTTCAACGGTAAAGAAAGCTCTAGCTGAGCTTGAAATAAATCCTGAAGATCTGGTGATGGTTAGTGGCATTGGTCAAGCGGGAAAACTTCCACATTACATTAAATCTAATGTATTTAATGGTCTTCATGGCAGATCACTCCCTCCAGCAACAGGCATTAAAGCAGTTAATCCCGAGCTTACAGTAATTGATGTAAGTGGGGATGGCTGTATGTATGGGGAGGGAGGTAACCATTTCATCCACACTATCCGCAGAAACCCAAATATAACCAATATAGTTCATAATAACATGGTTTATGCTTTAACAAAGGGTCAGGCATCTCCCACTACTAGAGCCAATTTTAAAAGTAATTTACAAGTTGAAGGAGTATTTTTGGAGCCATTCAATCCATTGGCTGTTGCTATATCTCTTAAAGCTTCATTTGTTGCTAGAGCATTTAGTGGAGATATGGATCAAACCAAAGAAATCCTTAAAAAAGCAATTAAACATAAAGGCTATGCATTAGTTGATATATTCCAACCATGTGTAACATTTAACAAGATAAATACCTTCGAATGGTTCCGGGAAAATACTTATTACCTAGAAGGTTCCCACGATCCCTACAATATCAATGAAGCCTTCAAAAGAGCCATGGAAACTGATAAATATCCACTGGGAATATTTTACATAAATCATGATAAAAAAACATTTGAAGAAAATTTAGCTGTATATACTGAGGACAAATCACCGGTTTATCAGAGAAAAGTTGATTTAAATAAATTAGAAACTTTAATTAATTCGAAAAGAAGTATTTAGAGAATTAAGAATAAATCTTAAGGGTTTTAAAGAAATTCATTTAAATAAAAACTTGAAATTTAAGGATAATATATTTTTAAAATCCACTAGTTTTTGATGGAAAAATTCCGATTCATTACAGGAGCAGATGTAAAAATGTCCAATGAATTAGATGCTTTACTTAAAGAAAAAAGAGTTTTCAATCCCACCAAGGAAATAATAGAAGAAAGCAATATTAAAAAGTGGATGGATAGCCATAACCTTAAAGATTATGATGAATTACTGCAAAATGCTTTAGAAAACCCGCAATGGTTTTGGAATGAGATTGCAGAGGAATTAGAATGGTTTCAACCATACAAAAGAGTTTTGAAATGGGATCCTCCCAATGCAGAATGGTTTCTAGAAGGTAAAACTAATATAGTGCACAATGCCCTTGATAGGCATATAAAAGGCCTCCATAAAGATAAAATTGCTTTTATATGGGAAGGAGAGAATGGTGACGTGAAAAAATTAAGTTACCAGGATCTTTACATGGAGGTTAACCGTTTCGCCAATGCTTTAAAAAGTTTAGGCGTGGAAAAGGGAGATAGAGTTAGTATTTATCTTCCTATGATACTGGAATTACCAATAGCCATGCTAGCGTGTGCTAAAATCGGAGCAATCCATTCAGTTGTCTTTTCAGGCTTTTCCGCTAAAGCTTTTGCTGATCGAATAAATGATGCTGGTTCAAAAATTGCTATAACTGTTGATGGTTTTAATCGTCGGGGCAATATCATAAATTTAAAGGATAAAGTGGATAAAATAATGGAGGATACACCTACTATCACTAATCTGTTAGTTGTAAAACATGTGGGGGTAGATGTTGTAATGGAGGATGGTAGAGACATTTGGTGGCATGAAATAATGGATCAAATGAATTTTGAATGCGAAACAATGTCTATGGATTCCGAAGATCCTCTTTTTATTCTTTACACCTCCGGAACTACTGGAAAACCAAAGGGAGTGGTACATGTTCATGGAGGTTACGCTGTGGGAGTTTACGCTACTCTTAAATTTGTATTCGACATGAAAGATGAGGATATATGGTGGTGTGCTGCTGATATTGGCTGGATCACTGGACACAGTTATATCGTCTATGCTCCTTTGATTTTTGGCGTTACTTCCATAATTTATGAAGGTGCACCGGAATATCCAGATCCCGGGAGATTATGGAAAATGTTAGAAGATTATAAGGCCACAATTTTTTACACTGCACCTACTACTGTCAGAATGTTCATGAAATATGGTGAGGAATGGCCCCAAAAATATGATTTAAGCTCTTTAAGACTTTTGGGAAGTGTAGGTGAACCTATTAATCCTGAAGCATGGGTATGGTATCATAAGTATATTGGTGGAGGTAAATGTCCCATCATGGATACTTGGTGGCAGACGGAAACGGGTATGCATATCATTACCCCGTTTCCCATTTCTAATCTGAAACCGGGCTCTGTATTTAAACCATTCCCCTCAATAAATGTTGATGTAGTTGATGATGATGGTGAAAGCATTACTGGGGGTGGAGGACATTTGGTTATAAAGTCTCCATGGCCTGCCATGTTCCGAACTTTATATAATAACCTAGATCGATATATAGACACTTATTGGTCCACTTTCCCTAATATTTATTTAAGTGGAGATGTAGCACGCCAAGATGAAAATGGATACTTCTGGATTCAGGGAAGGGAAGATGATGTCATGAGTGTTGCAGGGCATAGGATAAGTAGTGCAGAGGTGGAATCAGCTTTAGTAAGCCACCATGATGTAGCTGAAGCTGCTGTAGTTGGTAAAGCAGATCCTATTAAAGGAGAAGTTATTTATGCGTTTGTAATTTTGAAGCAGGGAATAAAAAGAAATTCTGATTTAAAAAATATTTTAAAGAATCATGTCAGAAATGAAATAGGCCCCATTGCCAGCCCTGCCGACATAATATTAGTATCTGATCTTCCTAAAACAAGTTCCGGTAAAATAATGCGTAGAGTGATCAAGGCTAAGGTTAAAGGAGAACCTGTTGGAGATATAAGTACATTAGCTAATCCAGAAGCTGTTGATGAACTAGATAAAGATTTGTAGTACATTAAATACTAGAATGAATAAGAATAAAAATGAGACTCGAATAAATTTATAATTATTCAGAATTATAGTGAATTAATATGGCAGGTAGCAACGAAAATGCATCGCATTTAGAAAAATATTTGAATGAATCATTAGAACTAGAAATTAATGAGGATGATCTCAGGGGGTTACTAAGTATGTTTGAGCGAGTTCCCCCATTTTTATTAAAGATAGCAGTCTCTCGGAATATGAATGCAGTAAAATCATTTGAAAGTCAAATAGAAGATTATAAGAGTCAACTGACTGATGAAGATAGGTTAAAAATAAGGAAAATTATTGAAATGCCTATCCCGGAACTTCAGAAGTTATTGAATAAAGTCTATTTAAAAACTAATTACGAACAGTTTAAAATTCTCTCAAACGCCAAGGCGAAGTCATTCCTTGCATTAAACTTGCAGGAACTTAAAGTAGTACTATTTAATGAGTAGATAATCTCTATAAATTTATTATATGATTTTCAAAATTTTAGGTGTAGAAATTATTCAAAATATAATATCAGCAAAAAAGTGAAAAATACATATTTTTCATTGATAAAAGTAATTAATGAATATTATAAAATTTTAATAAATATCGTACATTTATCAGAATATTGTTATTTTTAATTAACTTAAAGAGGTATAAAAAATTGACGCAACTTGAACAGGCTAAAAAAGGCCAAATTACCGATGAAATAAAATATGTATCGGAAATAGAAGGCATTGAACTCACCAAACTGCTGAGAAGAGTTGCAAATGGACAGATAATCATTCCTAAAAATTTTAACAGTGATAGCGTTCCATTAGGAATAGGTAAAGGGTTAAAAACNNTCTGAACTGGAAAATGTGGAGTGGGAGGTGGAAAAAGCTATAACTGCAATTGAATATGGTTCAGACACTTTGATGGACCTTTCAACAGGCCCTAACTTTAAAGAAGTAAGAAGATCCATAATGGAAGTGGTAGAAGTTCCTATAGGCACAGTACCTATATATGAGGCGGCGGTAAAATCATCAAAATCCAGGGGAGCGGTTGTTCATATGGATGAAGATGACATGTTCCAAGCAATAATTAACCAGGCTGAAGAGGGAGTTGATTTTATTACAGTCCACTGTGGCATAACCAAAGACACTGTGGAAAAACTTAAAAAATCCAAAAGAATTATGGGTATTGTCAGTAGAGGGGGAGCTTTCTTGGCAGCATGGATACTCCAAAACGATGAGGAAAACCCTCTTTATAAAAATTATGATTATCTCTTAGAAATAGCGCATGAACATGATGTAACTCTAAGTTTAGGGGATGGTTTAAGACCGGGATGCATCCATGATGCATCGGATATCCCTCAAATAGGGGAATTAATAACTTTGGGCGGTCTTGTAGAAAGAGCTCGCGAAAAAGGAGTTCAAGTAATGGTGGAAGGACCAGGACATGTACCATTAAATCAGATTAAATCTAATATTCAGCTCCAGAAAACCATATGTAAAGAAGCTCCTTTTTACGTTCTCGGTCCTTTAGTAACAGATCTGGCTCCAGGTTACGATCATATAACTTCTGCAATAGGTGGGGCTATAGCCGCTGCTGCTGGTGCAGATTATTTATGTTATGTCACCCCTGCTGAGCATCTCTCTATACCCAGTGTAGAAGATGTGAAAGAAGGAGTTATAGCATCTAAAATTGCAGCACAGGCAGGGGACGTGTCGAAGGGCATTATTAGTGCTTGGGATGATGAACTTAAAATGGCTAATGCAAGGAGAGATTTCAATTGGAAACAGCAGTTTCAACTTGCCTTTGATCAAGACAAACCCTGCAGGTACAGGGAGAGAAAACCTACTCTGGGGGAGGATATGTGCACCATGTGTGGAGAATTCTGCGCTTTAAGATTAGTTAGGGATATTTAAAAAAAAAGTTGATTTTGTAGAAAAGTTATCATTTTTTTATTTTAAAAATTATTAATAGAAGTTTTTACATAGTAAATAAGACTTTAATCTGTTTTCGAGATGATAAATGAACAAATATTTGGGAGGAATATTATGCCAATGCAACATGTTGATGGAAAAAATGCAGGTAAGATTGTTCTTTATGCTTTAAGTACATGTGGATGGTGTAGGAAGACTAGAATGCTTCTTGAGGATTTAAATGTTGAATATGATTATATATACGTGGATCTTTTAGAGGGCGATGAAAGAAATGAAATCATAGAACAGGTGAAAAAATGGAATTCTCAGCTCTCTTTTCCCACGATAGTGATAAATGATGAAAAAACTATAGTAGGATTCGATGAGGAGGGAGTCAAAGGGGCTGTGGGATGAATAACACTTTAATTAATGACATGCTTGCGGTGGGTGATGATGAACTTAACCATTATTACTTAGAATTGAAGAAGCAAGTTGAATCATCTGGTTACCATTTCAATCCAGATGTTGAATTCACCAAATCACTCCTGAAGAGCATAATACTGAATGATAAACGTTATGGTTATAGATCCTGCCCCTGTAGATTGGCTGTTAATGATAAAAATGAGGATTTGGATATAATATGCCCATGCGATTATCGGGATCCTGATCTGGATGGGTACGGAACTTGTTATTGTGGTTTATACGTGTCGGGTGAGATATTACGGGGTGAGAAGAAATTGAAACCCATACCTGAAAGGAGACCCTCTCCAGAGGACCGTGAAAAATTAAAGACTAAATCTATCAGTGGGATTATATCATCTTCTATACCAATATGGAGATGTCGAGTTTGTGGATACTTATGTGCTAGACAAGAACCACCAGAGAACTGCCCTATATGTACGGCAGAGAGAGAGCGTTTTGAACTATTTGATTAGGAGTATATTTTTAGTTAATTTCTTTAATGTTCTAAAATATCTGTGTTTTTTGTATTTTAAACATAGGTTTTTTTGTTTTTCTAAAACTAATTACAATTTCATTGTTTATTTTGTAATAATATTTTAGGTATTAATAATAATTTTTAGTAGCTTTAAGGTCCACAGTGATTAGTAAAGTTTTTATAAATAATATTTACAAAACCGATATTATTAATGTATAATTGAATAACGACTTGGATTCGGGTGAACTAATTGAATTTAGAGGATATTTTTAGGCTTTACGAAGATGTCAAAGATGATTTAAAGTTTTTTGCCGCATCCGATGTCCGAGTTAAAATATTACTCAGTTTGAATAAAGGATCAAAGAATCTAACCAGATTAAGAAAAGAACTTCATCTTAGTTCATCAACTATTCTGCATGGCATGTATCAACTAGAAAAAAAAGATTATATATTTCGAGAATCAGGAAACTACTATCTATCACAAACGGGTGAAATCTCAACTAATAAACTCATCGACGTTATAAGAACAATTCATACCCTAAATAAATGTAAAAATCTATTTTTGGGTCACGAAATTGGATCTATACCTCTAGAACTTCTTAAAGATATTGGTTGTTTAGAAAATGCAACTATTATAAGATCTACCATCACTGATATCATCAAACCATATAATGTTTTATCAAAATTTTTATCTGAAACTAAAAATGTAAGACATCTATCATCAGTTTTTTTTACATCAAACATCCGATTACTATTTGAAAATCTCGAAAAAAATGGTCAAGTTCACCTACTTTTAACAGAAGAAATACTGAATAAACTACTGGAAACTGTAAATCCAGAAAATCTTAAAAGGGGAGCGTCATCAGATAATCTTAAATTAGGAATAGTTGCAGATAACATCCAGATTTCCCTTACTTTAGGCGATAACTTCATTGCTCTGGGTTTATTCTCCACAAATGGAGCATATGATATTAATACATTTTTAATAAGCGAAAGTAAATCGGCTATCATTTGGGGGGAAAGGTTATTCAATTATCACCTTAAATTTGCCACGGAATTTAATTTTAATTCTCTGTTTAATCATAAACCCATATTAAAAATCAATTAGGGAATTTTTAATCAAATTTATATCAGATCATCTTAAAACAAGTACATAAGCAATAAACTTTTAATTATCTTCCGATTTTGGAGCGTTAGGGATAAATGTCTACTAAAAGTGAAATGAAGTATGATAAATTGGTGGAACTTTATGAGATATTGGACTCTACCACTAAAAGACTAGAAAAAACATCCCTAATTGCAGATTTTCTAAGTATGATAGGAGAACTAGATCCCAAAATTCTTCCCATAGTCACTTTCCTTTCATTAGGCAGAATATTTCCAACTTGGAGCGAAGAAGAGCTAGGTATAGGCCCTAAACTTCTGATGAAAGCCATAGCCTTGGTGGCGGGTGTTAAACCTGAAGAAGTGGAGGATCAGATGAGAGACAGTGGAGATATAGGATTAGCTACTCAAGAGCTTTTCTCACGTAAAGTTCAATCCACTCTCTTTAGTAGACATCTTACAATAGAAAAAGTCCATCAAAATCTGGTTAAAATTGCAGATACAACTGGAGGCAGGTCACAGTATAAAAAATTGGAAATCCTCAGAGAACTTTTATCATCAGCATCACCCGAGGAAGCTAAATACATTACCAGAACAGTTATAGAAGAACTCCGGGTTGGTGTGGGAGAAGGAACTATGAAAGATGCGGTTTCCCAAGCATTTAAAGTTCCTAAAGAAACTGTGGATAGAGCACATATGCTCACCAATGATCTGGGACTAGTTGCCAAGGTGGCTAAAGAACAAGGCGTGGAAGGACTGGAAAAACTCACCCTTCAACCGGGAAAACCAGTAAAACCCATGTTAGCACAACTATCACCCAACTACATAACCAGCATACAGGAGATGGGCTGGGCATTTTGCGAGACAAAATATGACGGTATAAGAGTGCAAATTCATTGTAAACAAGATGAAATAAATATATTCACCAGAAGACTTGAAAACATAAGCCAAGCAGTACCTGAAATTGTGGAATACATAAAGAAGGCTATTAAACCATCTGATTTCATTGTAGAAGGTGAAATAATTGTTACTCAAGATGGTAAACCGATCTCATTCCAATACATATTGCAGAGAGTAAGAAGGAAATATGAAATAGAAAAGATGAGAGAAAAAATTCCTCTAACAATGTACCTCTTTGATGTCCTTTATTATAATCATCCAACATTAGATGAACCATTCAAGGATCGAAGAGAACTACTGGAAAAAATCGTTCAAACCATACCAAGAAAACTCGAGCTAAGCAACCAGGTTAAAGTTACTCCAGAGAACTCAGAGAAGGCCGAGAATCTTTTTAAGGAATCTATAGATGAAGGTCATGAAGGAATAATGATAAAAGACCCTTATGCACCTTACACTCCAGGTATCCGGGGAAAAAAGATGCTCAAATGGAAAGCCACACCTGAAACTCTGGATCTGGTAGTGGTGGGGGGAAATTATGGTACTGGCAAAAGAGCTCATCTCATAGGATCTTTTCTCTTAGCATTGCAGGATGAAAACAACAAACTTAAAAATTTAGCACATGTAGCAACGGGATTAGATGATAAAACCCTTCAGGAACTTTCAGAAATCTCAGAACCATTGATCATCCGCAAAATAGGACGACAGGTGGAGATGATTCCGTCCATCATAATGGAGGTAGCTTTCAGTGAGATTGTTAAAAGCCCAGAATATGAGAGTGGATACTCTTTAAGATTTCCGGTGGTTAAAAGAATCAGAAATGACCTTAACATTGAGGATATAGACACCTTAGATCGTGTAGAATCAATATATCAAACTATGAGGACTATTATTTAAAAAAAACTTTTTCTAAACTTATTGATTTTAGTAATATTTTTTTAAAATCAAATATATCTTAACATCTTAAATTAACAATTTTTATTAGATTTGTATCAAATAATAATAGACTGTTAACCATTTAAGTTGTTTGAAGATTTATTACACAGTTTTACTGGACTAAAAAAAAGAGGAGAACATGTGATGAAATCCATCCGGAAAGGTTCATACGAATGGAAATTAATGGGAAATTTCTGGATTTGCACTAAAAAATGGTGTAATGATCACATAAATACCTAAACATGGTTCAATTTTCATTAAATAATTAAATAATAGTGAAATATTAATTATAATATAAAAATCGTAAATTTAACAAAAAAAACTTTACATAAAAAGAAGGTTGTAATTCATGAAACGATTATTTGGAACTTTTGGAGTTAGAAGGAAAGCTAATCATGTTTTAACACCAGAATTTGCATCAAA
>PMNN01000262.1 GCA_003161815.1 Methanobacterium sp.
AAATATTATAAATATAATTTTAGAGTGATTTTAAAGTAAATACATTGTGAGGGTATAGGAATGAATTGGAAGGATAAAAATGTTTTAATAACAGGAATAAACGGTTTTGTTGGATCAAATCTGGCAAAAAACTTGTTGGAAAAAGAAATAAATGTATTTGGATTAATTAGGGGAAGATCTGATGGTAAATTATCTCAAAACCTAACTAAACTAGGAATTCAGGATAATGTCCAGTTATTAGAAGGAGATTTAACAGATATAACCTCTTTAGCTACTTGTTTGGATCAATCACAGCCTGATTATATTTTCCATTTAGCAGCTCAGTCTTTTGTTCCTAGATCATTTCAAAATCCCATGGAAACTCAACAAATAAATTGTATGGGAACTTCAAATTTGTTAGATGTTATGAGAATAAAGGATTGTAACTCTAAAATTATTTTCGCAGGCTCTAGTGAAGAATATGGATTGGTTATATCATCTGAAGATCAATACAATAGAGCGAAAAAAGAATATGAAACCATATTTCCCGAACCCGAAGATATTCCAGAATTACCTATAAAAGAAACTAATCCACTAAGGCCCATGTCCCCTTACGCCGTATCAAAAGTCTACGGTGACTTCTTAATGAGAAATTATTACCAATCCTATGGATTAAATACAATAGTATCCAGAGCTTTTAACCATGAAGGGGCAGGCAGAGGCCACATGTTTGTAACCTCCGTAATAATCAACCAAATAATGAAACTAAAATTAGGAGAAACCAATAAAATAATCATAGGAAACATAAACGCATTCCGAGACTGGTCACACGTATCAGACATTATAAACGGCTACAAACTACTAGCACTAAAAGGACGCTCAGGAGACGTATACAACCAAGGATCAATGAGAACCAACTCAGTACTAACCTACATACTACTAGGATTAGAAGAAGCAGGATGGGAAATAAAAAAAATAGAAACATTTAATGGAGAAAAAGTGGTTGAAACCCCCACTGAGCCGGATAAATCCACGATCTATGGCATAAAATTTGACAAAACAAAAATAGATAAAATACTCTTAGAACNNAAAGGAATTATTATTCAAACAGATAAGGGTGATATTAAAATAGAATTTAACCATGAAAGATTCAGACCCGCCGAAGTCCCCATTCTCCTATCTAATACAGAAAAAATTCAGAAAATTGGAGCTAATATAAAACACAGTTTAAACGATATCATAAATGACCAAATAAACTATTATTTAGAAAAAAAAAATAGAATGGATTAATAAATAAACTTATTGATTATTATTTATTAATCATAAGTTTTTTTTTTACTGAAACTGTTGATAAAGCACCCTAAAATTATTTATTTACGGTTTGTCAGTTTAAAATAGAAATAAGTNNATTATCTGTGAATTTAGATTGACTATTAACTAAATATGGTTTAAAGAGATTAGAAATATTTACTAATAAAAGTTAAGAAATTTATTGTAACTGTAAATTACTTTATTGGTTATTATCTCATTTTTTTATGAGGTTTAAAATGTCTGAATTGGAAACGAAAAAAAAGATTACTTTTGATATAGGATGGTCATTCATTGCCACAACTATTCCTTTAATAATCGGGTTTTTGCTCCGGATATTATTCGGAAATTATTTAGGTGCAACAGGTCTCGGATTATATTCATTAGTACNNTGTAACATTAATTGGTGCTTTAGGAATACCAAATGCCACTGTAAGATATGTAGCCAAGTTTAAGGATAGAAGAGATGAATTAAATTCTTTTATATCTTGTAGTTTAGTCAATTCCATAATTCTTGGCATAATATCAGCTTTAATATTATATTTTTTATCGAATAGTATTTCAATGTTTTTCCATAAACCAGATTTAACACCTTTAATACAAATAATTTCTTTTGGAGTTCCTTTTTTTATTTTAAGCAATACCATAATAAGATTATTTAATGGGCTTCGTAAAATGGGATCTTATTCCTTTGGTTTCATATTCAGGAGCGTTCTTATCCTAGTATTATCATTATTGTTTATATTTTTAAATCTAGGGATTAAAGGACCAATTCTAGCAATAACAATATCAGAAATAGTGACTACAATTTTTGTATTAATCTTATCGAAGAATGTTTTTAGTTTTATATTAAAAGATTATTTAAAAGAATCAAAAGAATTAATTGCATTTGGAATTCAGGTAGTCCTTGCTGACGGGACTTATTTCCTTGATACAAATATAGATACAATTATAGTTGGATATTTCCTCGCAAGCCAGGAAGTAGGAATATATTCTATTGCCATAATGTTTTCTCAAATTCTTTTTATTATTCCTATGGCAATTTCCCAAGTAACTTATCCTATGATCGCAGAATATTTCTCAAAAAACAATATTGAATCAATTAAATTAACCATNNTTTTACTTCTATTTTAGGCCTTGGAATAATTCTCTTCTCTAAAGATATAATAGCTCTTTTACTTCCCCCTCAATTCTTGCAGGCCACTATACCTCTTATTGTTCTAGTCTATGCTTTAATCTTTTATACTCCATTTATCTCAGTTGGTTCATTATTTAATGCAATTGGAAAACCGAGAATTGTTTTTTTCACCGGTATTATCTGGGTAACCCTTAATACTATGATAAATATAGCACTAATACCGATTCTAGGGATATTAGGCGCAGCGATCGCAACTTCAACCACCTTCATACTAAGGCCATCATTAGCTTTTTATTTNNAAACTTTTAGAAATTAAAATTGCGAAATGGTGGTATATCAAATCATGGGTTGCACTAGGATTACTTATGGCGTTTTATTTATATTTAGATAGTCAATTTAACCATTCTTTATTTACTTATTTACTTAAAATATTTATTATCGCTATTTGGATTTTCTATTTATTGAATTATTTGTTAATAGAAGAAAGAGTAGAAATTTTAGAGTTATTAAAACATATCCTGAAAATTTAGTTTTATTATCCAATTTTCTGGTACATCAATTAAATTAGGGGCATTTGGTGGGTACTTATCACCAATCGTCAAAATATGGTTTTCCAATATGATCATATTATTTCTTACAAAATAAATAATATCCTGTTCCAAATTTATTATTTTTCCATACTTTATCGAAGTGTTTGGTTAAAATTACTGCTAATTTAGAATATGAAATCTCAAATTTATTATTATCTGATAGAGCTAATCTTTTTTTTAATATGTAATATGGAAACATCATATCATCCCAGAAACGTGAACTGAGAATGGAATGATCAACAAGTTTAAAATCATTTTTTTCGGATAATTTTATATATTCTCCAGGTTCTCTTATTACCCACGTAGGACCTTTTGTACTAGGAATTGATATTCTTTCAAAATTTATCATTTTACCGTTGTCATCCAAAACTCGAGAAATTTCTTTATATAATCGATTTAATGATTTTACATCCAAATCATGCTGTAATACAAACATTGTAAGTACAATATCGAATGATTTATCTTCAAAAGGCAAATTTTCCCCATCTATTTTATAAAATGGTATATCCAAATTTTCCCTAAAAGCATTTTTTCTTGCTAATTCGAGCAAATTTTCACTAATATCAACGCCAACAACTTCTGCGTCCTTTTTCTTTAAGTAAACAGTATTAATGCCATTAGCACATCCCAAGTCCAAAATTTTTTTGCCTTTTAAATTATCATCTAAAAGTTTTAATATTCGATTTCTTCTGTAAATATAAAATGGGATTTCCGTAGCAGTATAAAACTCATTTCCATTATATTTTTTAGTATGTAAACCTCTTTTATTCCAAAATTCAATAATTTTTTTGTCCATAAAAACCCCAACAAATTATTTTATAATGTTTATATCACTGGAAAACTTATTTTAATTTCTTCTAGTTTGAAAAGTTCTTGTATCCCTCATACTCTTAGTATTTAGTCTTAAATTATTGTAATCTTTTAATGAGTATGACTATTTCAACACAGTATTCCCTAAAAGACTATCCAGAATAGGAAGGACTCTTCCAATTTAGCAGAAAATAGTCTTCTTTTCTACTCCTCTTTTACCTTTCTAAAGCAAGTTATCTTGTCATTAGTCCATGTATAAATAAAGTTTTTGGTTTATAATTTCACTTCGTGAATTCAATTTGAATGAAATACATTAAAAGACATGATAAAGAAAAACTATTCGACGTCACATCCGTTTTATAGGAAGACTTTTTTTTGCTATATTCTAATTGCGTTATCTTTATACCCTCAAATTCATTCCAACCATGAATATTCATCAAATAAACTTTGAAATATAATTTATAATTCAATATGTTACTTATATTTTGTTAGGTTATAATAAAAACTCTCTCATTGGAAATGAATTCTATTTTTAGTGTTTAATTCATATTTTAATTTGGGTCTATTTCGGATAAATTTGGCGGGTACACCGCCAACCATCGTCCAGGCGTCAACATCTTTAGTTACAACAGCCCCAGAAGCTACAACTGCTCCTTCTTTTATTTTTACACCCGGTAAAATTATTACTCTAGTTCCTATATAAACCCTATCTTCAATGAAGATCGAAGATCCCGTACTACCAAAATCTTCACTTTCAATATCGAGTTCCATAGTATAAATTCTAAGATCTCCACCAATATTAACATTATCACCTATATAAATACCGTAACGGCCATCTAAAAATGCATCCTCACCTATAATAGAATTATGACCTATATTGACATCAGTTGGTTTTAAAAATCTACATCTACAATATATTGTAGAATCAGATGGCATTTTAATTCTAAATATGCGACGATATAAAACATTTCTTATGGTGTGTGATGGAAAGTAACCAGTTAAATTTGCCAAAACGAGAATGAAATCATTAAATAACGCATAAGTAGATGAAGTAAGTTTTGAAAATGGAGAGGAAGGGTTTTTTTTAATGTAATTTTTTATTTTTCTTGTAAAATTTTTCATCAGGTACCCTCTAAATAATTTTCATTTTAAACTTAATACAATATAATTAATCCATGATTACAATTATATTATTAGTCTTTTATTTTTTTATCTGATTTGGAAAATACACTTTCTTTCCATTAATTTTAATATGTTAATAACCAATAAAACTATCTTATTTAATAAGTCAATTCCATATTAGTTCATTATATTTCTTAATAACACCACAGAATTTATCAATGAACATGATTTGTTATTTTATTTTCGGTCAGTTAGTTTCGGGAATGTATAATAAAGAGAATCTATCTTCAAAAAGTAATGTAAAATTATTAATGTACTCAGCATTGCTCATTGCAATAAGTTTAGGAATACTACACATTTTTCCTGTAGAGTTTATATCTACAGAGCGTACAACATTTCAATTATTTTTAGTGATTTCCAGTATTTTACTTCTTGTTATATTATTATTCATCCGAACAGTAGACATAAAATATAAATTTAAAAAATTATCATTAATTTAGCTAATACTTCAAATGTAAACTTGGGGTGATGATGATCTTCGAATATTGTAAAAGTCTATGATGAGTTGGAACTGAATTCCGATAAAAAAGAAAAAAAATAAAAGTCTTAAGGATTTTTTTTTATGCTGAGGTTAGGTTGGTAGTGAAGGTGTCGGTTAAGGTGTTTCCGCTAGTGTCGATTACAGCATCTACGGGTATGTATATGGTGTATTTAGTTCTGGGCATCCAATTGTAGACTGCGGTTAAGATTAAGGTGTTTCCCTGGATGGTTTTAGTTATCATTTTCCCGGTTTGGAGTGCGTTGTTCCAGATGTAAATATTGTTATAAGCTACTACCCGCCTGTATAGGACTGTTAAATGTTATAGTAACATCCTTAGCTGTCATAGGCACGTTGATTGCCCCATCAGCGGGGTCTACACTAATAATTCCGAAAATATATATTGATATATTAACAGTTTGATTGTCAACTGTTGCTGAAACATTCGCCACTCCGGGGTTAGATCTATTTAAGGTAGTTGTTGCCATTCCATTGTTGAAATTTGCATCATTTATGCTTCCGAGGGTGGTTGCAAAGTTAGCAGGTCCTGTGTAGGATACTACGGCAATTGCTGGATCATGACATATGCCGTGACTATCGTGTTGTAGGTCGGCGATTATTGTTGATGTTTTGCCTGGTAGTATTGATGTTGGATTGGCTGTGATG
Organism: Methanobacterium sp.; assembly: GCA_003161815.1. Taxonomy (GTDB): domain Archaea; phylum Methanobacteriota; class Methanobacteria; order Methanobacteriales; family Methanobacteriaceae; genus Methanobacterium_A. The sequence continues at coordinate 6,152 of PMNN01000262.1, forward strand.
GTTAATATTATCCAGAGATTCGAATTTACATTACTTGTAACCCTTCCGAATGCTCTGGGATTAGTCCCTTGGAAGTTGGTTCCCCACCAGTTATCAGTAGCATTAACTGATCCCGCACCATCGTAAATGTCAGGGCTGCTGTTGCCAATAATTCTGTTGAATTGAATTATTTCATAGTTTCAGGATGTAATTCATCTTCTACTATTGTTTGGGTAAGGATGAATCTTACAGCTAACAATAATACTAATTTATTTATGTATTATGGCAATCCATCTGCCATCTCGAAAAGTAATGCGACCAAGACGTTTGATCTGTTTGATGATTTTTCTGGTGGTTCTAT
>PMNN01000150.1 GCA_003161815.1 Methanobacterium sp.
GAATTTAAGGATATTATCTCAGTTAATGAGGAAATAAGGAAATATTTGTCTCTAGAGGAAATTGCAGAGATAATGGATCCTCATACATACTTAGGGTCTGCTTCACAGATCGTGGATAATGTTTTAAGGGAATCAAAAAACTGGTTTTAAAAAANNTAATCTCAAAAAACATAAATTATATTATGGATGTAAAATAAAAAAATATTATTATAATATAATAGGAGGGAAAATAAATGGTAGAAATAAAAGAAATTAAATCAGTTAAATTAGCACCGTTTGCATTGATGACTTCATCAATAAATGCAATTATAGCATTCATTGCAGCAATAATCATTTTAATAGTTTTTGGAACCGTTGCAGCTTTAATACCTCAAGCATCAATTTTCGGGGCAGTGATTACAGCAGTTGGCTTAGCATTAATCATCATTTATCCGATAAGCTCATTCTTCATTAACTTGTCAACGAGCTTCTTCAGTGCATTACTATATAACACACTAGTACCCAGATTAGGCGGTATAAAACTAGGATTAGAAGGAGATGACGTAACTGAAATTCCTGTAATCTCATTTGCCCTTATATTGGCAAGTATTGAAGCNNACCAACATTTCCAATGTAACTATACCTAATGGCTCAGCCGTAGGGGCAATAGGCATTATTGGAGCCCTTTTTTTAATAATAGGAGTACCAATATTGGTATTTGTATTAGGGTTTATTGTTAATGCACTAGCAGCTATATTCTACAATTACCTGGCCACCAGAGTTTCTAAAGTGAAATTAAATTTTGCAGCGATCAGCGGAACATTGTACGAACTAAAATCTATACCACCAGTACCTACAGCTCTAGCTTTAGCAGTTGTATTCGCTATATTTGGATTCCTTCAAGGACTTGGAAGATTAATAGCACTCAGTGCTGCTGGAAACCCATTAGGCGGTGTTGGAGCTCTTATAGGAAGCATTATATATGCATTTGTAATGTACTTTATAATTGTGGCTCTAGCAGCAATATTCTACAATTACCTGGCACCAAGAATCGGCGGAATCAAACTAAACCTAGAGTAAATTATTAAAAAATCAATTCTTTTACTATTTTTTTTTAATTCAGAGTATTTTCCTATCCGTTAGTTTGGACCAATTTTTTTTTAATTATATTTCTTTAAATTCATTGAAATTAAACTTATTTTTTTAAGATTACAAAATGTATGAAATATTTGAATTTTTGATGGATTTAACTAAAAAAAGTAATTGGAAGGTTATAAATGAAGCAAAAGATTGTAAAATGTAGGAAAATATCCAAGGGACGGGTAACTGGCGAAGTAATTGTAACCAGAGATTCTTTAAGTTTTTTGGGAGGTGTTGATCCTAATACTGGTATTGTTATTGATTCTCATCATGAATTGTATGGTAGAAAAATAAGTGGAAAGATTCTTGTGATGCCATCAGGTAAAGGTTCCACAGTGGGATCCTATGTTTTATATCAAATGTATAAGAATAAGACAGCACCCTTAGGTATTATAGCTTTGGAAGCGGAGCCAATTATTGCAACTGGAGCCATAATGGCAGGCATATCCATGGTGGATCAGCCGAAAGATAATATATTTGACTTATTGAAGGATGGAGATGTAGTAGAGCTGGATGCTGATGCATGTTACATTAAGTTTATTGAAAAATAGATGAAAAAACCTATTTATTGAATTAATATAGATTTTAATCAATATTCGTTTCGTTTGACAATAACTCCAATAAATCCGCCTATAGCTCCAAGGATTGCCCCTAAAAATACAGAAAGAACTGTTATAACTAATCCTACTAATAAGGTAATGGTGCCGGCTATTAATCCAATTTCAGTGAATATTAATCCTATAATGGCGCTTATTGCTCCAAAGCCCAATAGGAATAGTAAACCGATTATTATACCGCCAATTATTCCTGAAAGCGCCCCATCCACAACCCCGTCTCTTTCATCCATATTACCATAATTTTCATATCCACTATTAAGATAAGCTACTAAAAATCCTCCAATCAGCGGTCCTAAAAAGAATAAGGGAAAGAAGCTCAAAAATAAGATGATAGTTAAAACAGCATTAATTAGAGCACCTACTCCTATCGCTTTCCAATCGGTCATAATACTCACAATATTAGTTTAGATGAATTTATCATAATGATTTATTTTCTTTTTTAATTATGGATCCTAAGGCTCCTCCCACTAATCCAAGGATTATAAAGGTTCCTAAATACCACGGCCCTAAAATAAGCAGTATACCAGCTAATTTACTATTGCCTGCAATTCTTAAATATAATAATGCAATAATCCATATTCCACTAAAAGCACCTACAACTGTTCCATTCATCATTCCTGTTTTAATATTATTGTTTACTAGATATCCTGTTATGATACCTGCTATAATTGGGGCTGAGTATATTCCAATAAACGGAATAAAATATCCAAAGTATGCAAACAGTAAGATAATAAAAGCAGCTACGAATCCTATAACAATATTTTTTTGATCAATTATCATAATTTTTTTATCCTAAATGAATTATTAATTTTTTTTTTAAATAAAATAATTTTTTTTGATGAAATACGTTATAATTTTTTTCAGAAACAAAAAAAAATTTAGGGGAACTTAAAAAAAAATTAGATTTTGGAATATTAATATACTTACTTTGAATTTTTATGACTCTACATCAGTCAGTGCTTCTGATCTCATTAAAGTTCCCAATACTCCACCGACTATAGCAAGAATAACTTCTATAACTAGGAGTATCACTAATTGACTTGCAACGGCGCCTAATATCGCTGAACCTAATACTGATGATACTATCTGAATTATATAAACTACGAAAATAATTACTCCGGTTATTATCCCAAAAATCAATCCATTAATTATTCCATCTTTAATTTCTCCTCCAATCATAACGCCCACTACTACTCCTCCAAGTAACAAACCGAGAAGTGCTACACCACTTTGGCTTGAAAGCAATGATACGACGTATATGGTTAGAGCAAATAATATACTGATTATNNTTCAATTACCATATTTTTTTCACTCCTAAAATTTACTAATACACTCTCAAAAAAAATATTTAATTTAGCCCGTTATATAATTTTTTCTTTTTTTGCTCTTTAAATTGAGAAAAAATATCTAACAGTAACTGACACCATCAATTCACTAGTAATAGATAAGAAGTAGAACCTCCTATATTTAAGTATGTAACTTTGAAGGATGGTTCAAATGGAATACT
>PMNN01000255.1:0-2334 GCA_003161815.1 Methanobacterium sp.
GTATTAATTTTTTTCTTTTCAAACTTTTTTTTATTTATTTATAATTCATCTGTTATATTAATATGATATTAGTTATTATGATATGTTTATCATTCCATTTGATGTTAGTATGAGTTCTTTTGTATCTAAAAGATTTTGTATGACGATTTTGATTTTATTAGCAGTTTTTTTGCTGGTGGATTTGAAACCAAATATGCGTGCTACTTGTGATAACAAATCCTTCAAGGGTGTAGCGTGCTGAGTGTTTAAAACCATTTTAACTGCTTCTTCTATTTCTTCTGGACTAATCAGATCAATATTTGCAGGTGGATCTCNNCCTCTTTGATAATAATTTGCCCATTCTGTTCAGCAACCTCAACAGCGGATAATATAGCATCTTTAATTCTTTTACCTGCTTTTTTCAAACCCCAATAAATTCTAATACGTCTAATAACCTCATTAAGATGAATTGGACCTTCAAAATCGACAATTTGAATTATCGCCTCTGAAAGTTCACGGGATGATTTCTCATGTAATTGGCAGTTTCTATCGATATCAATAGCACTGCAAATTTCGTAATTGGAAATTGAAGAAAATGGATCCTCTAAAATTACTTCATTGGTATTGATTTCAACGTCAACAGGGGGCTCTTGAGTAATTTCTACTGTTGGTGATTCTTCTGGTTGAACTTTAGTTTCAGTGATTTTATCTTTTTTTCCAGCGTTTTCTATGGCTTTTATAAGTCGGTTGCTGGTTTCATCTCGGTTCCTGTACCAGTCTGTGGACCATATTCTGTGTATTTTCCAGCCGAGTCCTTCTAATACTTGTTGACGTAGTCGATCTCTATCACGAGCAACTGGTGAACTATGATAAGTGGCTCCGTCACATTCTATGGCTAATAAGTATTCTCCCTGAGATTTTGGGTCTACGATGGCAAGATCTATCCTGAATCCGGCGCAGCCGACTTGCTTATGGACTTCATATTTATTATTCTTCAGGAATTCGTAGACTGTTTCCTCGAAGGATGAATCAGATTGATCGCTTGGTGGCTCATATTCTATTAATTGACGGTTTTCTGCGTATTCTAAGAATGTTTTCAAGGCTCGTAGTCCGAATGGAGCATTTGATGCTAGTTTGAGATCGGAGTGTTTGAAGTTGGAGAATATAACACATTTTTCTCTGGCTCGGGTGAAGAGAACATTTAACCTTCTTTCACCACCTTCACGATTAACTGGTCCAAAGTTATGGCTAATTTTATGATTTTTATCGAATCCGAATCCGACGCTGACGAAGATTACATCTCTTTCATCACCTTGGATGGTTTCCAAGTTTTTTATGAAGAATTTTTCAAATTTTTTTTCAGTGAAATATTCTTCTATTTCAGGATTTTTTTTACGTTCAATTTCAAGGAAATCATCTATTAATCGTCTTTGATTTAGATTGAAGGTTCCTACACCGAGACTTTTAGTGTTTCCATAGGTTTGGTAGTGCTCGATTATTGCTTTTACTACTGCCTTGGCTTCTATGATGTTTCCAGAGTTTCGGCCGCTGTCGTAGATGGCATCGGGTAAGTGTATAAATTTTAATCCGAGTTTTTCTGAATCATTGCTTGGTGATGGGTATATGAGGAGTTGGTTACTATAGAACAGGTGGTTGGATACTGCTATTAGTGATTCGTGACGGCTTCGGTAATGCCATCTNNAGCATTTTAGTGGGGAAGCCGCTTTTTTTACATAAATGTAGAATACTTTCCATGTCTTTTAAGGATTTTAATTCGTAATCTTCTTGATCATCTGCTTCCACCATATTTTCAAAGAATGATGTAGGGGGTAATTGTTTAGTATCACCCATTACCACTAAATTTTTTCCTCTTAAGAATGCTCCGAGGGCATCCTCGGGTTTAACTTGACTGGCCTCATCAAATATAATCACGTCAAATAGTAGGTTATCTACATTTTCCGGTTCTATGAATTGAGCTACAGATAGGGGACTCATCATGAAACAGGGTTTGATTTGCTGAATTAACCCACCCGCGGCTGATAATAGTTTTCTTATGGGCATGTGTCGTCTTTTACGGTTGAATTCGCTTANNCTTAGAAGTATTCCTAATTCTGATCTTTTAGTTGTGCTTACCCCGATAATAGGTTTTTTTTGGGAAATTTCTTGTGAGATTCTCTTTCGATTGAGTATTAGTAATTCTTGGTCTAATTTAATGAATTTATCAATTTTATTCTCATGAAGATCCCCTACGAAACCTGATAGAACCTTGTTTTCCATGAAAACCGATTTCAAAAGGTTATCAGCGAAGTTACCCTTGAAACAAGGCATTATATCATCTGAATCTATTTTATCATC
>PMNN01000255.1:2343-6104 GCA_003161815.1 Methanobacterium sp.
ATTAGGTTTTGATAGTAATTATCTATATTATCTATATTTTCGTGGATTTGATCTTTATTCTCTCCTGAATTCAAGATTTCAATTGATTTATGGCTGATTTTACCCTCGGATAATAGTTTTCTGAATTTAATGACTCGTCTTGTGAATTCATGAAGATTTTCTGGATCTGATTCTTCTCCTTTCCATTGTGAACCGAAACAACTATAGGCATCTTCTTTTGATGCTCTGATATTATCCCGGAGTTTTTGACATTTAATTAATTGATTTAAGTCATTGAGGATATCTTCATCACTGTGAGGTGCTTCTTTAAAATAAAAGGATTCTATTTCTTTTTTAACGTTTTTGTAGTCACCGCTTAAAAATTTTAATCTTTTATTAGATAGCTTTTTAAATTCAATTAGAATAGATTTAAGGTTTTTATCAAGCGTGGATGGATTATAATCTCTAATTATTAATTTTAATTCCCTTAATTGTGTTATTAACTGATTTGCAATAGAGTTAGGATCATCCCACTGAGGATTATGGATAACTTGTTCATCTATTAAAACAGAATTAGCTATCATCTGACTGTTTTCAAGCGATTCATCTAATTCACCCATGTTCTCAGGAGTTTTAACACCGGAAACATTGGTTAATAATGTTATTTCATCGTTAATCTCATTTAAAATGTTTATAGATTGAGTTAAGAGATTGTTCATTCTGTTCTCATCAGCTGGTAGAATAATATCCGGTCTGGAGAGTCTCCAAGGATGTTGAGATATAGGTTTTAATGTCTTAAGGATTTCACTAATATCACCAAGTTTTGCGATGGATTCCCGCCATTCTTCACCAGTGTAAGATCGAAGATCTCCCATTTCTACAAATGGCATCTCCATTCCTTTTTTATGGAAATGAACTAAAGCTTCTTCCTTCATTCCGAAAAGTTCAAATGGTGAAAACCCTACTTTACCCACACTTCCATGGATAATCTCAGCATACTTATTAAGATCAGATTTAATAGCATCAAGCTTATCAAATTTACGCTGCAGCGATACTGGAGGCTTCACTGGCTCATATAAAGTTTTCTGTAATTGATTTAGAACCTCCATTTTATTAGATTTATAACTATGTAACTCTAAGCAAAATTCTCCTAAACCAATATTATCAAGACGACTTTTAACAACTTCCAATGCAGCCATCTTTTCACTGACAAATAAAACAGTTTTCCCCGACGCCATAATCTCCGCTATCAAATTAACAATAGTTTGTGACTTACCTGTTCCCGGGGGACCTTCAACCACCAAATTACGGCCAGATTTACCATCCTCTATAACAGCAATTTGACTAGAATCAGCATCTAAAACATTAAATACATCCTCAGATTTCAGTTTCTTATCAACATCATCTTCACTAAACCCAGCATCGTAAGATTCATTACCTTTATCAAATAAATCTTTTATAATTGGATTTTTATTAAATGAATAACTTTCCGGCCAACTTTTCGGGTTTAAATCCTGAAACATTACAAATTTAGTGAAACTGAAAAAGGAAAGAATGTTTTCGTTTAAAACTTTAAAATTCTTAATTTTAGAAACTGATTTTTTTACTGCTTTTAAATATTCATTGACTCCTTCTTTCTCCTCGTGCATTTCAAAATCGGGTAGGTAAACTCCTTGCTCCTCTAATTTACTTTGTAATGAAATATTAGTTAGAATATCTTCACCACTCCAACTTAATTTAAAGGAATCACCTACTTTTTTTCTTATTAATGTTATGGGTATCAGGATTAATGGTGCTTTACGTATTTCCTTAGAATCATGGGATTCTCTCCATTCAAGAAATCCTAAAGCCAAATAAAGAACATTATAACCCTGCTCATCAAAAACACTCCTCGCCTGCTGATTTATATACCGGAGACGCTTTTGAAGCTCCATAGAATTAAAGTTAGTCTGCAAAAATAGATTATAATGACTTTTAGCTTCATAATCTTCAGGAGCAGATAATTCCCATAATATCTCTGCTTCTTCTTCAGTTAAAGTTGGATCATCATCAGAAGAGGGTTCAGTATCTTCTTCAGTTTTTTTAGGGAGGAATTGTAACTTTTTTTCTTGTAATAAAAGTAGATCATAGATTTCCGTATTATTCTCGCCTATTAGTTGAATGGACTTGGCTCCCGGCCTAAAGTTCAGGAGCGGATTTCTCATGGTTAAATCTAATAAATTCTCTCTTAAATGATCTAACTGTTTTTCTAGTTTCACCTTTTGACTAACTATAATATCATTCTCCCACTAAAATTGAATAAGCAAATAAAAGGTAACTAAAATTAATTATAAATTAATATAAGGATAAATTTTTCTATTTTAACAATCCTATTAATGGGACATGCTCTTTAATTCAGGAATTATAATATTTTTCTCTATTTAAAATTATTTTGAAAATAATATGAATACTTTTTTTTAAGTTAGATTTTGACTACTGTTATGACTACTTATTTGACTATTTTTTCGACCATCACATTAATTACAGTCAAAAAATAAGTGGATGAAAAATTTTTTTTTTATTTAAATCAATATGATGGTTTCATGTTTTAAGGTAAGTTTCTAAAATCTCTAAGTTTATTTAAATATATGATTAGCATATTTGGATTTTATTATGTAAGAAATATTCATTTTTCTAATTCTCTTTTTTTTAACCATTTAAGAAGAAAATAAGGATGTTCTTTACAGTATCCTTAATTCTTCTCTTTTAACTTCTTTTTTATTCAGCATCTATCATTTCTCCGTAGGCTACTTCTATTTCACAACCATTAGGGCCGCAGCAGAAGTGTTGTAGGTCAAATTTGGCTTGCATATTTTTTTCACCTCCTGATCTATTTCACACTATTGGTTATCCGATAATACTATTTATAATTATCGGTTAACCAATATTGGATAACAAATACATTTTTAATGATGAAAACCAATAACATAAAACATGGAATGCTGCAACATGAAAGGCTATCTATCCTATTTAATTCTCTGGATTTTATGCAAAAAAAACTTAAATGGAGCTGAAATCAGTAGAGAATTAGAACAAAGAAGAGGAACAAAACCAAGCCCCGGTACCATTTATCCCGCTTTAAAAACCCTGAAAAACATAGGATTAATTACAGTTGACGATCAGAAAATTTATTCTTTAACAGATAAAGGTCAAAAAGAACTGAAATCCGCCTGCAAATTTTTCTGCCAAATCTTTTATGATATGAAGGAAATGTCTGATTTTTGTAAATAATTACTAAATCACCTTTATTTTCTAATTAAAATAAAAAATTAAGAATAAAAATCATGAGAAGTATGTAATAGAATAATTTCATATAATCTAGACCAATAAATCTCAAATCTTAAAATAAGCCTTCATATTATATTCATAGTCACTATTTTTAAATGGATTATAGAATAATTTTACATTTTTTTTAAGTGGCATAGTAGCGTTTTTGAAATATCAAAGCTACATTCACTAAGCTTATAAGTACTGGAACTTCTATTAATGGTCCGATTACAGCTGCAAACGCTACTCCTGATCCTATCCCGAATACTGCAATTGCCACTGCGATGGCTAGTTCAAAATTATTACTTGCTGCTGTAAATGANNACGAAGTATATTAATAATGGAATAGCTATTATCACCACATAATAAGGAATTTGAACTATATAATTGCCCTTTAAGCTGAACATTACTATTATAGTAAATAATAATGCTATGAGCGTTATAGGGCTGATTTTTGGTATAAATTTTTCATCATA
>PMNN01000136.1:0-1550 GCA_003161815.1 Methanobacterium sp.
TTAATAATGGGAAAAACCAGGGAATGGCTTAAGTTAAGGGGGATTAATACTGAAGAATATTCTAGGAGATCACAACTATGACCGTTGAAGTAATAGCCATTGGCGGATATGAAGAAGTAGGTAAAAACATGTCCGCAGTTAAGGTTGGGGAAGATGTAGTGATATTTGATATGGGAATTCACTTAGATCGGGTGCATATCCACGAAGATACTGACATGGCGCGGATGCATAGTTTAGACTTGATTGAGAGGGGAATAATACCTGATGACACGCTGATGAAAGATGTGGATGGTAAAGTAAGAGCTATAGTATTTACTCATGGACATCTGGATCATATTGGAGCAGTTGGTAAATTAGCGCATCGTTATGAGGCACCTATTATTGGGACACCCTATACTATGGGTTTAATTGAACGCACTATAAAGTCAGAGCGGAAGTTTAAAGTCACTAATCCTCTGCAGGTTTTAAATCCGGGGGAAAAAATTCAAATATCTCCGGATATAACCTTAGAATTTGTTAGAACTACTCATAGTATACCTCATACAGTGAATGCAGCAATACACACTTCTGAAGGTATTATAATGTATGCGAATGATTTCAAGTTTGATAATCATCAGATGATATCTGATCCGCCGGATTATCATCGTTTAAGGGAGCTTGGAAGGAAAGGAGTGTTAGCGCTTATTGTGGAAACTACTAGAATGACTGAGGAGAAGCAAGTTAAAACTTATTCTGAGAAAGTGGCTAGAATTGCTTTACAGGATGTTATGGAGCAAGCCTTGACGGAGAAGGAGGGTATGCTTATCACCACATTTTCTTCTCATATAGAACGTATACAGGCTATCTGTAATATAGCAAAGCAGAGTGATAGACAAATATTATTGTTGGGTAGATCCATGGAAAGATTTGGTAGTATAGCTGAGTCTATGGGACTTTTAAATTTACCATCCACAGCTAGTCTTTATGGAAGCCCTAAAGCGGTTAACCGTGCGTTGGCCCGGGCTGAGGAGAAGAGAGAGGATTATTTATTAGTTACAACAGGACATCAGGGTGAACCTGATGCATTACTGCCTCGTATCGCCAATGGAAAAACTAACTTCAGAGTGAGGAGAGGTGATAATGTAGTTATATCTGCACCTATAATCCCAGCTCCAATGAATGTTGCTAATCGAAATATTATGGAGAGAAGACTTAAAACCAGTGGTGCCAGAATATTCCCTAATTTACATGTTTCAGGTCACGCTGGACGAGAAGATCATCGAGACTACATTCGAATGCTCGATCCCATGCATATTATACCTTCTCATGGGGACTTGGAAATGCTAGCAGCCTATACTGAAATGGCTGAGGAGGAAGGATATAAAATGGGTAACAATATTCATATACTGCGTAATGGACAGGCACAGGTTTTCGATGGAGGGATCTAGTTACATGAACGTATTAGAATTACTTAAAGAGTATTCAACCGAGGTTGACAAGGAAATAGAGAAAACACTTGACACAGTTGACCCGGAAGAACTTCATGCTGCATCAAAACATCTCATAAAAGC
>PMNN01000136.1:1607-14529 GCA_003161815.1 Methanobacterium sp.
GAAGATATACCATCAAAAAGAGTGGTTGAAGCTTTGAGAACAGTAGTAGATGCTTGTATAAAAATATGTGAAGGCCAAGCTTTTGACATGTCATTTGAAGGCAACTTCGATGTCCAGGAAACAGAATATATGAATATGATCTATAAGAAAACCGCTGCCCTAATAGCCGCCGCCACCAAAGCTGGGGCGATACTAGGCGGAGGTTCAAAAGAACAAGTTGAAGCTCTTGCAGAATATGGAAGACTCATAGGAATGGCTTTCCAAATACAGGATGATTATTTAGATGTGGTTAGNNTGATATCGCACTTGAAAACGTGCAGAAAGCCAAAGAACTCTTAAATGTACTGGAAGATTCACGTTCTAAGCAAGCCTTAAGTAATCTTGCTGATTTCATGCTTCAACGTAGTCATTAAAAAAGATGTATATCAATTATTAGATAAAAATTTTTTTTACACACTTTAATCTAAAAACAAATGATTTACGGCTTTTTATATTAAAAAAATTAGTTATATAAATATTTTATAAGTGATTTAATATGGAAGATACTCTTAAAGAACTCTTATATAAATATGCTCTTCTAAATGCTGTAAAGCATAAGGGACAGGCGCAAAATGGCGCCGTAGTAGGTGTGATTATGGCTTCCCATCCAAAATTTAGAAGTGAAGCTAAAAAAGTAATGAAACTAGCGGCTGAAATCGTAGAGGAAGTTAATTCACTAACCTTAGAGAAGCAAAATCTTGAAATTGAAAAGAAAGGGTTTCAAGAAACAATTAAGGAAAAAAAAGCTGAGGAGAAAGGATTAATTGATCTTCCACATGTAGAAGGAGAAGTAGTATTAAGATTCGCACCCAACCCCAGTGGACCTTTACACATCGGTCATGCAAGAGCTGCTATTTTAAATCATGAATATGTTAAACGCTATGGTGGAAATCTAATCCTCAGATTAGAGGACACTGATCCACGTCGAATAGACCCTGAAGCATACCACATGATAGATGAAGACTTAACCTGGTTAGGAGTCGAATGGCAGAAGAAGATAATTCAAAGCAACCGCATCGCCCTCTACCATCAATACGCGGAAAAACTCATCAAACTTGGCCAAGCCTACATGTGCACTTGCCCCGGTGATGAATTCAGAAAATTGAAGGATAATTCTCAAGCCTGCTCTTGCCGGGATTTATCCATCGCTGATAACCTTAAACGCTGGAAAGAAATGCCATTTATGAGTGAAGGTGAAGCAGTACTTCGAGTTAAAACTGATCTCCAACATAAAAACCCGGCTATAAGAGATTGGGTGGCTATGCGAATAGTGGATTTTGAACATCCCCGCATTGGCACTAAATTCAAAGTTTACCCTATGATGAACTTCGCCGTGACTGTGGATGATCATTTATTAAACATCACTCACGTGTTACGAGGAAAAGATCACCTTGCAAATAGTGAAAAACAAAAATACCTTTACCATCACTTCGGATGGACTGTACCCGAATTCATTCATTATGGAAGGCTTAAAATGGAGGACGTTGCATTAAGCACCTCTCAGGCCCGTAAAGGTATAGATGATGGTGTTTATACTGGCTGGGATGACCCGCGTTTAGGTACATTAAGAGCCATTTCCAAACGAGGAATAAAAAAAGAAACCCTAAAAGAGTTAATGCTGGAAATAGGGGTTAAAATAGCTGATACCACCATTACCTGGAAGAAAATTTATGGTTTAAACCGTAACATTCTTGAAGAAAAGGCTAACCGGTACTTTGCAGTATTCCACCCCCAGAAATTGACTATAAAAGGTTTACCAGAATCATCTAAAGGAATTATTAAAAGACTTAAACATCCTGATTTCCCAGATCGAGGATACAGAATGTTACCATTTAATGGAATAGTTTATTTAGATCAGACTGATCTGGAACGTAATGAAAACAAAGTATTAAGGCTCATGGATGCTGTTAACATTATATTTAAAGATGAAAAAACAGTATTTCACAGTTCCTCTCTCGAGCAGGCTAGAAAATATAAGGCTCACATCGTGCAATGGGTTCCAGCAACATCATCACAAGATGTTGAATTAGTAATGCCAGACAATACAATTCTTAAGGGTCTAGCTGAACCCTCAATTACTGAACTTAATCCCAATGATGTAGTGCAATTAGAGCGGGTTGGATTCGCTCGATTAGATGAAATACAACCTAAAAAAAGGTTCTACTTCGCCCATAAATAAAAATTTTATTCTACGTATATTTTAATCTTTTTTCTTCTTTTTTTTAGATTTTACTTCAAATTCCCTGATTTCCCCCATTTTAGGTTTCAAATTCCTCTCAGCTTCTTTTTTAATCAATTTATCTAATCTTTTTCTTTTCTCCTCTCGTGTTTCCACTTTTCCGTTATCATCTGTCAAGTTTATCCCCAGCTTAAAGATTTATCATTCATCAAAAAAATGAAAATTTATTTAATATCTGTTTTATTAACCCATTAAATGATTTTTAATGCCCAATTCATTAATTAGTATAAGCCTACATAAATATCTCTAAGTTTCAAATCATTTAGAGGTAATTATTTTTGGATGCTATTGAAAGAGAAAAAAAAGGTAGAAATGCTATTATTGTAGGTATTTCTGGAAACGCAGCCCTAGCTATTTTTAATTTTATAATAGGCACTCTCTCCGGGAGTACAGCATTAGTCGCTGAAGCCGCGCATACTTTCGCTGATATTCTAGATTCTTCCATAGCTTTCATTGGATTTAAAATAGGTTTAAAACCCCCAGATACTGAACATCCCTATGGCTATGGGCGAGCAGAATCTCTAACAGGATTATTAAGTGTAATTTTCTTAATATTCATCGCTTATGAAATATTATTAGACGTATACAGAAAGTTGTTATTAGGAGGAGCTTTGACTCCGCCTGATTTGACTGCAGCATTAATGGCACTAGTGGGTATTGTCGTCAATTACACTATGACCACTTACATGACTAGAGTAGGTCGAGAAATTAACAGTCCTGCTATATCTTCTGATGCTAAGCATCAGAGAGTTGATGTATTCACTTGTATGGCAATATTCGTGGGGATTATTGGGTCAAGATTTGGTGTGCCAATTTTAGATCCTTTAGTGGCACTGTTTATTGTGGGTTTGGTTTTAAAAACAGCTTTTGAATTGGCTAGGGATAATATAAATAATATTATAGGAAAAGTACCTTCAGATCATCTTTTACCTGATATTAAATCAGTGGCTTTATTAGTTGAGGGAGTTTCAGGAGTTCATTCCATTAAAATAAATTACTTCGGACCTTACGCATCTGTTGACATTCATATTGAGGTTGAACCTGATTTAAGCGTTATTGAAGCGCATAAAATATCAACCATGGTTGAAAAGAGAATTATAAGCCAGGTGGAGATTGTAACTATAGTTAATGTTCATGTATGTATCACAGGTGAAAAAGGTGTTTGCTTTGATTAAATGAGTTTTTCATTGCATAATGTAACATTGTAAGCTGTCACATATTTTTTTTTGAACATAATTTGTTAAATGATGATTAAAAAAAGAGATTTTTCAGCTAAAATTTAATAAAACGAATTTAAACTATTACTTTAAAGTAGTTCTCCAAGGATTAGGTGAAAAGTTAAAGTCCAAATCGTGTGAATTTGAATAGTTTTCATGTTCCTGGGAGACGTTTTTATCTAAACCTTCGAATATGAACCAATTTTAAAATTTAACTTTAAACTATATAATTCAAATTTTTTTAATTCAAAGATTCAAGGGGATGATTTCTTAATGGAAAAAAATGAAAAGAATTTATTCAGTGGAGTTTATAATCAACTCAAAAATGAATATAAAGATATCACAGAAATTATTATGGAAGATGAAGTTATTCTAATTTATGCGGATGATGAAATCCTCTGGAAAATATTTGAAGATAAAATGGATGAGTATAGAAGCATTGAATTCGAAGCAGAGAAAAATGAATCACACTTTATCAGAATCCATCTTCAATAACCGATATTTTATCTTCAAAAAATTTCTTTTTTTAATCATAACAGTTCTCATCATCTTCATCTAGGGGACATACGTGAACTGTAGCTGAATTTATAAGATCGATTTTATCGATTAATGTTTTTTCAACATTATGTGATATTTTATGAGCTTTTTTAAGTGCTAAATCACTTTCTACCTTAACATGAAGTTCAGCTGATGCATAAGGTCCCAGATAATTCACTTTAATGTCATGAGCATCATATACACCTTCAACAGATACGGCTACTGATTTAATATCATTTATAAGTTTATTAGAAGGTACTTTACCCATTATATGATTTATATTATCCCGAGCTACATCGAAAGCTGTTTTTAGAATTAATAAACCCACGAAACCACCCACAAGAGGATCTAGAATGGGAAAACCCAGTCTCGATCCGATTACACCCACAAATATAGCGGCACATGCGAATATATCCACTTTCTGATGGTTTGCATCTGCTATTATGGCAGGACTGTTGATTTTTCGTCCTATTCTCATGGAGTAAGAACTCATAATGTAATTAGCAGCAATTCCAACTAGTGCCATTACCGCAGCTATAATACCGGGTGGAGTTAAGGACGGTCCTAAGGTAAGTTTGTAGTACACTTCTGAGAATATTTCATAGGATATAAATAATAAAAAAATCACTATCACTAATCCTACGAGTGGCTCAGCTCGACCATGACCATAAGGATGCTCCTTATCCGCTGGTTTCAAACCTATTTTGAAACCTATGAAAGCTATCGCTGAAGTTAAAATATCAGAAAAAGTATGAGCAGATTCGACAACAAGAGCAGTACTCCCTGAAAGAGTGCCTACGATGAAGTTGAAGATTGTAAGGATAATTTTCCCGGAAACAGATACAATAACTGCCTTTTCTCCTATTTTACCTCTGATTTTTTCATCCATTGGCAACAAACTTCCGTCTAACGTTTTTTTTAAGAACTTCGATTAACTAGATCGTTAGATTTTTCTTTGATTTAATGTTTTTGGTATGATATATAATATTTTCATCTTATCTTCTCAATTCTAGCCTTATTATTGTTTAAACTCTATTTTGAACTTGTTTCTATTTTATTATGTTAATGGGGAATGATTAATGTTATTATAAGGCTTATGCTCAGTCCCATTACAATTATAATTGTAGCGCCGGATATATAGTTAAATAGCTTTGAGTTTACATGTTCTCCCATTATTTTCCGGTCATTAATGATTAAGAGCATTAATATCAGTAAAAATGGGAGTAAAATACCATTTGCAACCTGTGAAAGGTATAGAATAGAAAGTAACGGTGCATTGGGCAGCATGATGATTAATACTGCCAATATTATAAGTCCAAGATATAATCCATGAAATACTGGTGCTTCTCTAAATTTTTTATTAACACCCGCTTCAAATCCCAGACTTTCGCAAACATAATATGCGGTAGATAATGGTAAAATGCTTGCTGCAAATAATGAGGCGTTTAAGAATCCAAATGCAAATAGAATGCTTGCGTATTGTCCTGCAAGTGGAGCAAGTGCCTTTGATACATCTGCCACATTATTGACTTGTATTCCATTGGCATTTATGGTGGCTGCACATGCTATTACAATAAAAAAAGCCACTATATTTACCACTATAGCTCCAAATACAGCATCTAACTTGGAATACTTGAGATTTTTTAAAATTATTCCCTTCTCTACAACAGATGATTGTATATAAAACATCATCCAAGGGGCGATGGTGGTCCCTACAACTCCGATGATCATGGTAATATAGGCAGTACTTAAAGTTATTTGTGGTATTATGGCATTATGTGCAGCGAGAGCCCAGTTAGGCTGTGCAAGATATCCTGCCACAATATATGATAAATAGAGAGCGGATGCTAGTAAAAATACTTTTTCAACACTTTTATAAGTACCCTTAACTACCAGAAGCCAGACAAATAATGCAGCTACAGGTAATGCAATAAATTTAGGCACCCCAAATATTCCACTACTTACAGCTATACCTGAAAATTCAGCGAGTATATTACCCATGTTAGCAGCAAGAAGAGCAATCATCATTAAAAATGTAAACTTTATTCCTACTTTTTCCCGTATAAGATCGGCCAATCCCTTGCCGGATACTATGCCCATTCGTACGCCCATTTCCTGAATAACAGCTAATGCTATTATCATGGGAATGAATAGCCATAGTAAGTCGTATCCAAACTGTGAACCTGCCAATGAATAAGTAGTGATTCCTCCAGCATCATTATCAACATTAGCAGTGATTATTCCAGGTCCCATTACACTTAAAAAAATAATTAAACTTATAATAAGAGGAGTTTGGAAGATTCTGCGGAAAATTCTGAAATCCATAAAATAAAAACTCCCTTTTTTTTTATCTTCCAAACATTCTTGGAACTCTCTTCTTCCAAGCAACAGGTAAAACAATATCTATTGCATCATCAACTGTTATAATGCCCCTTAATTTCTGCTCATCCTCAACAACAGGTAAGGCTAGCAGGTTGTATTTAGCAATCTTCTGGGCAACCTCCTCCTGTTCTTCAAGGATATCAGCTTTAATTATATGGGTGTGCATGAAATCAGTAATCTTCTTATCAGGATCCGCCAGTAAAATATCTCTTAGAGAAGTCACTCCCACTAAATCACCATTCTTGGAAGTAACATAAACATAATAGATGGTTTCCACGTCTTTAGCTATTTCACGAAGAGATCGCATAACCTCCCTAACCGTCAAGTCTTGATCCACATACGCATATTCTGTGGTCATTATTCCGCCGGCTGTGTTTTCTGGGTACTCCAGTAATTTTCTTAGATCCTTAGATTCTTCTGGCTCCATTAAATCCAGGAGTTCTTCAGCTTTCTCTTCGGGTAAATCACCTAATACGTCTGCAGCGTCATCAGGATCCATTTCATCTAATATTTCAGCGGCACGTTGGCTGTCCATACCCTCTAAGAGAGAAACCTGCCTTTCAGGGGAGACTTGCTCTAGCGTATCCGCTGCAGCCTCATCATCAAGGGAATTCAAAATAGTTAAGGATTCATTAAGACTTAATTGATCTACTATCTCCGCTATATCTGCAGGGTGGAGTTTTTTTATTTTCTGTTCAGGAACTTTTAGTTTCAACTTAGAATAATCCGGATTTAAAGTATCAATATCCTCCCAGGCGATGATATTTTCATTCGATTTTACACCTAGAGGTTTCACGATACTCTCAAAACCTAATCTCTTTAAAATGCCATAAAAACCAATATCAACACCGATAACATGATAATTACCATGACTAGCAGATAATTTAATATCATTCACTCTTCTTATCTTCTTATCCTCAATATCAACAACCTGCCGATCAAGTACATCTTCTGAAAGTCTTATATCCAACTTTTTAACCTTATATTCAGGGATAGCTTTTAAAGTACTTTCAAGCTTAATTACCTTTCCTAATTCACTTATGTGGGTGTATGGGATGTTAATTGTTTTTTTGTCAGATGTATCCACACTTATAGCTTTTATAATTGGATATGGAACTTCTGAGGATACTAAAACATCCTTAAGCTTTCCTATTCTTATTCCTGTGGAATCCATTACTGGTTTTTTGATTAATTCACTTAGATACAAAGCTTTCACCTCACTAATAAAATTTTAATTTGTAGGAGCCTTTTTTGGGGTCTATCTATATGTTGTTGGGCATCACTCCCTCTTTGACGCGTTCCATTACAATCATCTCCATTAAATCTTCCACTCCATCCACTGAACGTATTTTACTGTTAACTATATTATTAAGCTCTTCTAAGCTGTGGGCCCATACTTTGATTAATATGTCATATTCCCCTGAAATGCTGTACACTTCAGAGACTTCTTCAAGCTTAGCTAACTTTGATTCAACGCTTCGATGTTTATCCGATTCTGTTTGGATTATTATAATCGCTGTGACTTTTAAACCAAATTTATCAAGATCTAATATTAGAGTGTACTGTTTAATCACGTTTTTATCGAGTTTTTTGAGACGATTGGAAATAGTGGCATCAGGTACATCAATCTCTTTAGACATTTGAGAAAGAGTGATCCTAGCATTTTCAATCAAAGAATGAATAATTCGCGAGTCTATATCGTCTAATTCATCATCCATTTTAAATTTCACCACGATTATGTTTACATTATTAGTATATTACCATAATATATATAAATAGTTGGGAGGATTACCCTAAAATTCATTAAATATTAGTAAATAAGAAATTTTCTTAAGAAATTTAATAATCGCATACTTTAGAAAATAGTAATAAATTTTATAGTTAATGAAGTATCATAATTAATACTAATAATGGTTATTATATGGGGGGATGATATGGTTTCAGATGATTTAAAAAATAAAATTAACACCACTAATTTTTTTACAGAAGCTGAGAAAAATGAAATTCTAGGTAATTGTCCATCAAAAAATGACACTCAATATCATTATAAAGTACAACTTGTAGGTATGAGTGGATTGGTAGCTATTTCCGTAATTGCAATAGGAGTTGGGTTAATAACTAATAACCAAGGTATAACAGCAATTGGAGCGGCTTCTGTGGGTGGAATAGCCGGTTACTTAGCTCCCAAGCCTAACTAATATAATTCACAGATCAAGAACATTTTTATATATTCTGAGAGAAGAACTCTTTTTTTTTATTTAGAAATATTGTTTATCGATTTTTTTTTAATCATTACATTAAAAAAAAACATCACTATTTAACTCATTTTCCCGAGATAAAAATAAATAGATTAAAATGAAATATAATATTATAAAATATGTTATTTGCAAGTCTAAAAATAGAAATCCTGTTGAAAATGTTGGGGGATTTTAGTTTGAATAAAATTGAGCTTAAATATGATAGGATAGAGAGAATAGGTGATGATTACTATTTAGTATACAGATCAGACTTCTTTGATGAAATTAAGAAGAATGAAACACCAGAAAGCATTAATCTCCTCAAATATATTATAAAGGGACTTAAAGCAAAAAAGAAGGATTCATTCTACGATACAGATTTAGAATATAATCCACTATTAAAGGTACAATTTAATTACCAAAGAAATAAAGATGAAGAATCCATCGAAAAAGTAAGACTAGAAACTGAAACCTTAATTAACCATATATTAACTGAGATAAAATAAAAAATTTAGACTAATTTATTTTTAATATAAATAGATTTCATATTATTAAAATTGGGATTAAGTTAAATAGGATAAAGACTTAATCAATAATATTAATGTTTTAACTAAAACACTAATTTTTTTATTGGAGGTTAAATGACATGTCAGAGGATAATATAGTATACATTGGAAATAAACCAGTAATGAACTATGTGTTAGCTGTCGTAACTCAAATGAATGGTGGACTATCAGAAGTAATGTTAAAAGCCAGAGGCAGAGCTATAAGCAGAGCAGTTGATGTAGCAGAGATTGTACGCAACAAGTTTATAAACGATTTAGAACTTGGAAGTATAAACATCTCCACTGAAGAAGTTACAAACAGGGAAGGATCAAACAGTAACGTTTCAGCTATTGAAATACAGCTCCTAAAATAAGAAAATTAACACTTTAATATAATTTTTTTTTATAATTTAAAGGGTTAGTAACCAAAAAAAATATTAAATTTTTTTATGAGATTATAAAAAAAAGGATTATCATCTCAATTTTTTTTGAGTGGATGAGTTCTCTTAATCTATTATTTAACTAAATTTTAAAGGTTATCTGAGGGATGAATCTCGCCTAGAATAGCTGATTTTATTATTTCACCATGACATGGAAGCGGATCACACCAACAAACAAGTACTAACTCTCTTTTAACTTTATAAATCTGCTGTAATCTTCTGATTTCTTTCCATTGCACACTATCTTCTGGAAGTGATTCAAGAAACTTTTTAAACTTTCCAACTAATCTCAAGTTTGATTTATGGTTCACAGGCCCTGTAAATGGGTTTTGTAATGGTGAGGCTTTAAGTTTATAATAATAATTGTATCTACCAATATACTCACCAGGACCATTATAATCACAGTACTTCTTAATTTCAATCAAATAATCACCTTACTTTTTTTGATAAATAAATTTTTGTTAAAATATGTTAAATTAAATGAAAACAAAAAAAAATAGTCTTATAATAAGCTATTTCAGTCTTCACCAGAAATAATTTTACGTCTATTTTTAGTATAGCGCTCCTAGTTATTGTACTATACCCATGCCAAACAAAATAGAATAAATTTTTTTTTTAAGATTAGAATTATTCATATTTAATGAAAAATAATCTCAAAAATTAATTCAAAAATCTCTAAATCTTACAATAAAAACTTTTTTTATTACTATTGATTATTTCATAAAAAAAAATTGACTTTATTCGGAAAAAAAGCGTTATTATAAATGTGATAAAAAACAATAACATTATAGTAATATTTAATTGTTTTTAAAGTTTACATCAAAATGATTTAAATTGATTATTTCAGAATCGAAAACCAAATTTAAATAAATTTAATTTTTTGACAACAATAACCCTAAATTTCTTTGAAGTATTGTTAAAAAAATATTTTCTAGTATTTAGGGAGTAAATGAATTATCTAAAAAATATGATCTGATAAATAATTATTTAATCCAATTTATATTCTAATGGAAGGTTTCTTGAATCATTAATGATGATTCAATAAAATTTGAATAGAATTAAATGAGGAGATGGATATTTTGACTTTAGAAAGATTAATGAATGAACGTAAACTGCTATTAAGAGAATTAAAAGCAAATGATGAACTTCAACTAGGATTTGAAAAGATTAAAAGATACAATTTAGATACAAATGATGATCTAAAGGTGTACAATACGAATTATCCAGATCTTGAAGAAATAACTGAATCTATGGTGGCAAAAAGGATAGAGCAATTAACTGACAATCTATTAAAGCTATCAGAGCAGATTAATAAAGTTAAATTCGAAGAAACAAATAAAATCTCGGCATAAAAAATTTAATTATTCAGTTTATTAAGTTTTTTAGAAAATTTGGGTAAATTAAACTAAAATTAGAATCAATTTTAACCACTTTCAAGCAAATAATAATAAAAATTTATTCCATTTTAACTTCATAGCCTAACAGCTTGCTATCCCCCATTAAGGGTCAAAAACTAGTAATAAAAAAAAAATCATTGGAACCGAGTATTTGCTTTACCTGCACTTGAATTGTTTACACCATACTTATCAAATTCACCAAAAACTGTAAATCAGCATGCCATTGTCTATTACCCATACTCCTGTAAATTTATCTTCTATACTCGGATCGAAGATGATCATAATCTTTTTTTATACTAAATTTTTTTTTATTACCATCAAGCATTTTTTCTTTTAATCATTTTTATTGCTTCTTCTGCACCCTTTCGAACGTAGATATTTTCATCATTAAGAATTCCTTTTAATGATTCTAATGCAATTGGGTCTCCAATTTCCCCCAAAGTTTCTGCAGCCTTTTCACGTACCATAAAGTTTTTATAATTTAAAGCCATAATAAGAGGATTAATAGCTTTTTTACCAAATTTACCCAGTGATATGGCTGTCTTCAACCGTACTGAAGCATCTTCATCTTCAAGGCTTTTAATTAAAGGTGAGATGGCCCGATCATCACCTATTTCACCTAAAGCACAAACAGCCCTCCTCCTCAAGTTAGTGTCTTTATCATCCAAAACATTAATCAAAGGCATTACTGATGGTTCACCCAATTTTTTAAGAGCTTCTTTAGCTCGCCACTGAACACTGGAATTATCATCCCTTAAAGCATTTATTAATGGATCTACAGCCTTCTTATCCCCAATTTCACCCAGAACTTCAGCTGCTCTATGTCTTAAGTCAGGATTATCATCACTTAAGTAGCCAATCAGAATTTCAACAGCATCATCTTTACCAATTCTATCAATAATCTCATCTAATCTATGTTGAGCACTTTTCTTTTTATTACTTATGGGTATTTGTGTATCTGTTTCATTATTTTCTTTTTTATTAAGAATTTCAGTAGCTCGTTGTCTTACATCTTCATCTGAATCGTTTAAAACTCGATTCAAATACTTCATTGAATTTTCGTCACCCAACTTACCAATAAGTTCTACTGCTTTTTCCCTTACATGACAATCATCATCTTCCAAACAATTAATAAAGGGTTCAAGGGAACATTCCTCTATCTTTCCCAATGCATTCAAACAATATCTTCTAATAATCCACTTTTTACTTTCGATGGCTTCCGAAAGAGGTTTAATAGCTCTTGAATCTCCAATTTCTCCTAAAGCAGATATAGCATATAATTGGATTTCTATGTTATCATAGTCCATTACATCAATCAATGATTCAACGGATGCGGCATTCGATATTTTTCCAAGTGCTTCAACCGCTCTTAACTTGATATCAACATCTTCATCTTCTAAAGCAAGTTTAAGATATTCCAAAGATTCTTTGCCGCCAATTTCGCCTAGTGAAAATATCATCATATCTTTGAGCTCATTATTTTCATCCTCAAAATTTGTAATCAGGGGTAAAACAGCTCTTTTATCTCCAATTTCTCCCAAAGCAATTATGGCCATTTCCTTAGTAGACAGATCCTCATCATTTAAAACTGATATTAATGGTTCTACTGCTATATTATTTTCAATCTCTCCTAAAGCTTCAGCTGCTCTATATCTTATAGAACTGTCATTTTTGTATTTGAGGGCATTTATTAATCCTTTTATATCTTCTTTGTTTTTTAATTGTTCTACATCACTTTCACTTAAATGGAATAATCCCATGAAATAAAATCCCCCTAAGAATTGTTATTCAAATAAAAATATTGTAGATAAAATTATAAAATTTACAATATAACTGTGATATTATTCATATAAATATTTTAAAGTTTTTTAATCATGATTTCTAGATTT
>PMNN01000226.1:0-1112 GCA_003161815.1 Methanobacterium sp.
GTTAAATTAACAATGGAACCAGTTACTAGGATTGAAGGTCACGCAAAAATCACAGTAGAACTAGATGATGCAGGTAATGTACAAGACACTAAACTTCATGTTATGGAGTTCCGTGGATTTGAAAAATTCCTGCAAAGAAGAAACATTGAAGAAGTGCCACGAATAGTTCCTAGAATTTGTGGTATATGCGATGTGCAACACCACTTAGCAGCTGCTAAGGCTGTTGATGCTTGTTTCGGATTCGAAGAAACCACAGATATTCTCCCTACGGCTTACCGTATGAGGGAGATCATGAATTGGGGGTCTTACACCCACTCTCACGCACTTCACTTTTACTTCTTGGCAGCACCTGACTTCATAGCAGGAAAAGATAGGAAAACCAGAAACGTATTCCAGATCATAAAAGACGCACCAGAATTAGCTTTACAAGCAATAGAACTAAGAAAAAATGCTTTAGATATTGTTAAAGCCACTGGTGGAAGATCAATACACCCTACATCATCGACTCCGGGTGGAATTACCACAGAACTTGATGATGAAACTCAAAAAGATCTCTTGAAAAAAGCTCAAAGGAATGTTGAATTAGCAGTTGCAACTTTAGAGACGGCTAAACCAATATTCGTGGAAAACATTGACTTGGTGAATACATTAGGTAACATTGTAACCAAACACGCCGGTTTAACCAAGGATGGTGTTTGGGATGTCTATGATGGTGATGTGAGAATAAATGATGAGGAAGGTAACTTTTTCAGAGATTTCAAACCAGCAAATTACTTGGATACCATAGCAGAGCATGTTAAACCATATTCATGGCTGAAATTCCCATACATTAAAGATCTAGGTTACCCTGAAGGTATTTACAGAGTAGCACCATTATCTAGGATAAATGTAGCGGATAAAATGCCTGATGCTGCGCCACAAGCACAGGATTACTTCAAGGAATTCAAAGACACCTTTGGATACGCTCAGCAAACCCTTTTATTCCACTGGGCTAGACTTATAGAACTGGTCGCAGCCACGGAATTAGCTGCTGATGCTTTAGAAGATGACTTATCAGGCCCTAAATTCCCAGAACCATTGGAAAGACAGGCCGGTGAAGGTGTAGGAATAGT
>PMNN01000226.1:1125-9358 GCA_003161815.1 Methanobacterium sp.
TGTCTATCCTGCGCAACTCACACTATAGACAGTCAAATGAGATTAGCTACCCTCGAAGTATACGATAGTGAAGGAAACCTAATCAATAGAATCTAACCTTAAAAGGTGATAAAAAAATGATAGTAGTCAACAAAGAAGACTGCATCAGATGNNTGTGATGAATGCGGAGAATGTGTGGAAATTTGCCCACCTCAGATTATGAAGCTGGATAAAGGTGAAATGGAAAAAATTCCGTTAGAGGGTTACTGTGTAATGTGCCAACGATGCGTAGATATATGTCCAGTGGACGTTATAGGAATTGATGGTGTTAAAGAACCTGCAAAAAGAGAAGAAGAAATAACCGGACCCATATACATTTCAGACTGCGTTGGATGCGGAATGTGTGTAGAAGAATGTCCTGTAGAAGCAATTACCCTTTCAGAACCAGGTGGAACCATCGAAATCGATGANNACCATCGAAATCGATGAAGAAAAGTGTATTTACTGCGGAATATGCTCACAAACCTGCCCTTGGAATGCAGTCTATATATCCGGTAAGAAACCTCAGAAACGCTCCAAAGAAGTGAATAAATTCGAAGTTGATGAGGAAACTTGTATAGGATGTAATATCTGTGTAGAAGAATGTCCTGGTGACTTCATTGTGGAGAAACCATCTAAACTCACTGTGGAGCTTCCGGAAGTATGCACTTATTGTGGTTTATGCGCAAAAATGTGTCCTGTTGAAGCTATAGAATGTGATGTGGAGTTAGGACGTGCTAAACCAGCATCTGAAGAAGGATTAGTCTTAGATGAAGAAAAATGTATAAACTTAGGAGCATGCGCTAGGATTTGTCCAACCGAAGCCATAAGAGTAGTAACTAATATGGGGATGGAAGTACCTAGTGACATAAAAACCACTGAAGAACCTTACTTGGCCATGTGTACNNCTTAAAGGTTTCTGCATACTCTGTGATCAGTGCATAACAGCTTGTCCTGAAGGAGCATTCTCAATAAAATAAGAATCCTAATTTATTGAAGGTGGATTTATTTTTCCCACCTAAACTATTTTTTTTTAGTTTTCTATTATTAAATACAAATTTAAAGTATAATATTAGTTTTTTAGATCTACAAAAATACTGTGTTTATCCAGATCTATTTCAACTATATGGCCTTTTAACTGTGTTTTTTGATTTAAAATATCAGCCAAATCTATTTTGTCACCATCAATCTTTATAGAGATAACATCTTCCATTATTTTAATTCCATCCATACTGTAAACAGTTGATTCACACATATNNTTCCACCTATTTTTGAATTTTTCGTCGGATTAAATATCGATAATTATGTATTAATAATTTTTATATAAAAATCTTTTAAATTCATTATTTATATTGATTAGTCATAAACAAATTTTCCTTGATTCTTTAAAATCTCTCCTTCTTCCATAACTATCTCTCCCCGCACCATGGTCATAATTGGCATCCCTTTAGTTTTAAATCCTTTAAATGGTGAATATTTTGCCTTTGATTTGAAATCATCAGGGTTAATGAGTCCTTCTTTTTTCATATTTACTATTACAATATCAGCATCCTTACCCTCTTTTATAAAACCTTTATTCTTGAGATTGAAGATTTTAGCTGGATTTTCACATATTAACCGCTTTAAATCTGTAAATGTCATATTATGTCTGTTTATCTCCGTTAAAAGGAGGGGTAAAGTGGTTTCTAAATTTGGAATCCCTGGAGGGGCATCCCAAATGTTTTTTTCTTTTTCAGTCACTGTGTGGGGGGCATGATCAGTTCCGATAATATCTATATTTGATAAATAACTCATATCTATTTTATTTTCATTATCCCGCAGGGGGGGGTTGGTTTTTGCGAAGTTACCACACTTTTTTAGGTAACTTAAGTTTAAAAGGAGATGATGGGGAGTTATTTCTGACGTGACATTAATATTTGATTTTTTAGCTTTTTTTATTAGATTAATAGATTCTTTGGTACTGACATGGCAGATATGTATGTTTAAACCATAATCTCGAGCCAATGAAAGAGCATTGGAAACTGCAGTGGCTTCAGTCAGTGGTGGCCGGGCATTTGCATAAATTTCAGGGTTAAATCTTCCCTTTCTTTTTTCTTTCTCTGTATAATTTTTTATTAATTTTTTATCCTCGCAGTGCAGTGAAATAAGAGGTTTATCATCATCGATTTTAGATATACTCTTGAAAATATCCGTTAAAAAGTCTTCTTCAACTAGATCCATATATACTTTAAAGGAAACGGGTCTAAGGTCATTGATTTTCTTTATATGTATTGTATTATCCACCCCGGCGTGAAAACCAAAATCAATTAAACTTTTTTTACGAGCTATTTTAAGCTTTTCTAAGAAGGCCCGACGAGTGTTAGTAGGAGGTATGGTGTTAGGCATGTCCAATATTGTGGTGAATCCTCCAACAACCGCTGCACTGGTCCCTGTCCTGAAATCCTCTTTATAAGTTAATCCAGGATCTCTGAGATGAACGTGAGCATCTATTAAACCAGGTAAAATTACTGAACCCTTCATATTCATAATCTCCGCTCTTCGAGGAGCTATTTTTTTAAAGGATCTGATCTTACCATCTTCAATACATATGGAAATTTCAATATTTTCCGGTACGATTTTACAATCTTTAAGCCAGAAATCCATTTATAAGACCTTTTTTGTGTAAATAATTATCCAAATCTTTTTTTATATTATATTATTTGTTAATTTTGAAGGTTAAAAAATCTACTAAATTAATAGGAAATGTATTCAAATTTCATAAACTTTTTTTAGTTATAAAAAAATAAGATCATTGTGATCATGTTAATAAAAAAAGTTGTTTTAGTTTTTAATTCGAAAATCAATTTTTTAATTAAAAAATTAGTTTAAATTTTAATTAATTGTCACACAATAAAAAAATAAAGAGAAAGAAAATGGTATTTTGTATCTATTTAGCCTAACACCTGTTTAAAATAGAAATACTTTTTTAGAATACGTATATTGAGATTTTATAAATGATTAACATTGAAGAATTTGTTGGGAATATCCTTAAAAAGGATAAAAAACTAGTACTTGGAGACGTGAAGAAAAAACCTGTATTTGGGGAGATTAGGGATGATGTTAAGATAATCGCAGACTTCACAGAGTATTCACCACTTCATAATGGACATAATCATTGTATGATGGAAGCTAAAAAGCAGATATCCGATGGAATTTTTGTTGCTATTGTTCCTGGGCCTTTTGAGCGTAGTGGAAGAGGTTTACCTTACATCATGACTAGAAAAGCCCGTGCAGATGCAGCAATCAGGGTTGGAGCAGATATTGTAGTTGAAGGACCTCCCATGGGTATAATGGGGTCTGGACAATACTCCTTATGTCTAGCGAAAATGTTCAAATCTTTGGATACTGATCATATTCCTAGGGGATATAAACCATTTAGAGAATTTAATGAGATAATGCACAGGATAAACCAGGGATTTGCAGTAGTTCCAAAACCTTATAAAATTGTTGATTTGAAGAGTAAAGAAATACTGTACAATGGGAAACTTGATGAAGATAATTATGTAATAGTCTCTCTTTCAAAATCTCTTAAAAAAATAGAATTTGATTTTAAGGATAAATTCATCTTCATAAAAAGAGTTGAAGGTGTAAGTGGAACGAAGATACGGGAGGCAATACTCCACTCTAATTTAAAATCAGTGGAGAATATGCTACCAAAAGAGTCAATTAAAATATTAAACAGAGAAATAACTCATGGTAGAGCACCATTGAATAATATAAGGGATTCTGAGAACATATTAAGAAGAGTGAATGAAGATTCTATAGAGGATATTGAAATGCTGGCATTGATTGATAAAAAGACTGTAAATGCATTACTATTAAACAGGCCATTTAAAAATTTGGAAGAAATCCAAAATTGTATTTCTCAGGGATTTAGCCGTCATAACAAGCAGAGAATTCTATCTTCAATGGAGGCAGGGATTCCTAAGGATACTATACATAAATATATTGAAAATTATCCAACAGTAATACGTATCTTAAACTATAAGAATAATGAAGTTCTAAATCAATTTAAAAAGAGAATACCACACAGGAGGCTAGAGATTTGTCAGTTAAAAAAGGAGATTTTTTAAGATTAGAATATACAGGGAGGATTCAAGAAACCGGAGAAGTTTTTGATACAACTAACGAAAAAATTGCGGAAGAAGAAGGAATACAACTAGAAAATAAGATATACGGTGCAATTCCCATAATAGTAGGTGCAGGGCATGTACTTAAAGGTATTGAAGACACACTCATCGACATGGGGGAAGGAGAGGAGAAGGAAGTCGAAATATCACCATTAGAAGGATTCGGAGAACGTGATCCTAAATTACTACAACTTATTCCTATATCAGAATTCCGTAAACAAGGCATAAAACCTCAAGTAGGTATGAATATAACCTCTGAAGGTGCAACTGGTAAAATACGGAGTATAAGTGGTGGTAGAGTTAGAGTAGACTTTAACAATGAACTTGCAGGTAAAACTTTACATTATCAAATTAAAGTCCATAAAATAATACAAGATGATGTAGAGAAGGTTAGAAGCATGATAGACTTACATTATCCTAATCCTAACATAGACTCTACCAAACATATCGTCAAAATTGAAGATGAAAAAGTTATCATATACATGGATGAAATGACTAAATTCGATAAAAAACCTTACATGGATATTACATTTGCTCGTTTCCGCATAGCACGTGATATTTGGGAGAACATGGATAAAGTGGATAAAGTGGAATTTATAGATGTCTTCGAAAAAAAAGTGAATGAAGAGGCAGAAAAGGTTGTTAAACCTACATCTGAGGAAGTGACTGAAGAATCACCGAAAGAATCATCTGAAGAAACCTCTGAGATAGCATCTGAAGAGGTATTAGAGGAGCGTATTGAAGAAAAAGAGGAAGAATAAAAAGAATTTATACTAATAAGAGATTAATCGTTTTTTTAAAAAACTTTAATACATAATAATTATTTTCTTTTCTTCCCCTTTTTTTTCCTTTTATTTTTCCGCTCCATAGTTTCTTTATTCCGCTTAGTGCGAACTCTTATTTTTTGAACTATAAATATAATCAGCAACACAAGAAATCCTAATCCAACAAAATAATCTTTAAAATTAATCATTTTTTTTACAAGTTTTTAAATTTAAATATTAATTTATACATCAAATATTTTAATCTAAGCAAAATTTAAGGCCAAGTCAAAATCTTAGGGACCCTAACCATTTTAACTCTTTCACTAACTTCTTCTGGCCAATTATCATTATTAAAACCTTTCTGTGCTAAAAATCCGAATATCCACCGGGAAATGCCAACACCAGTACAACCAGTCCATATGCGATGGTTATGGGCTTCCTTTATGGAGAAACCCTCGATAAAGTGAGTTCCATGAATATTGGCTGATATGACAGCAACTCCTTTATCCTGAGTTGGGGCAACCAATCGCATCTCATACTTGGGAATATCTGGAAATTCAATACCACGTTCCTCACTCTTACGGCCCTCCAAATAGAATGGATCATCACCCACTTCAGTGTACCATTCCAGCTCCATTTCATCAGCCATATCCTGAGATATACGGAGAGTAGCGTCACGAATTTCCTCTACCTGTGATGGAGTTCCCAGCCACACCAATTCTATCCTCTGCAATTCATGAACTCTATCTAAACCCTTAGCTCCTCCTGCTTCCCAACGATAAGTCCAACCACTGCGGTCAAAGAATTTTATAGGAAGCTCCTCTTCATCTATAACTTCATGCGAGAAGAATTCATAAAAAGGCTCACACTGGGCTGGTGCCAGGACATAAGATGGATCTTTAAGCCCATCTTTCAAAAGAGGGATGGGAACTTCTTTATTAATTACTAATTCCTGTTTAAATTTTTCAAATAATTCTGGATCTCTCTTAGGGGCCGAGCAATAATACATTCCTTCTGGAAGACCTTCTAAGTAACGCATTTTATTCATGATTGGTATGGGTATTAGTTTCGGCCACATGCACTCAGTAAAATCAAGTTGGTAAACCAGCTTTTCTAAAAATATATCTTCTATGGCACGTTGCAATGCAATAAGCTGTGGTCCATAGAACCATTGACCTTTACCTGGGAATTTTTTAACCCAACCTAATCTTGCAGCTTCCTCTGTAGCATCACCTTCAAAGAAAAATTTTTGTTTAGAACTGGTGGATATGATGGTGCCAGGTTCTATTTTGGTAACTTGTTTAGTGAGTATGTCTGATGGTTGGGTAACTTCTACTGTGGATTTAAGTCCTGCTTGCTTAGAATCTATAGATTCTTTTATGAACTTTAAAACTCTATCAATAACATGTTTTCTTAATTCTGATTCCTTTAAATTCTCAAATTTTATTATTAATTTATTCTCTATTATTTCAGAATGGGATACATATGGCATGTCAATGATTCTATCAATAAGAGTAGCCCATAAATCTATTTCTCCCACTTTAATTAATCCGGTGGTTGTATCTAATTTGGGTTCTCTTGGGAGTTTTAACTCAATTTTATAGGTGTTTACATGAATTTTACGCACACCGATATGATATTTTGTACCTAAAAGTTTAGTTAAAGGATTTTTCATACGTAGTAATGCATCATGTGCCCTTCCACGTCTTCCGGATATAATTTTAAGTTTTAAAGTATTTTCTTTAAGATTCCACTCAATTATCTTTGAAGCATCCTCTTCCTGATCTTTAGGAATGCCTTTTAGGAATAAATCCTTATTAGACTGTTCTATAAAATTTTCAATATCCTTTCGTGTTTTTTCTGCATTTTTACTGAATATGATTTCTCCGTCAAGTGTAAATTTCATTTTATTAATCCACCTATTCTCTAAGTGCCATAATTTTCTCCACTATTATCTCACTGAAAAGTAGATCATCAATGGTGGCGAGTATGGTTCTTAGTGAATCACCATTTAAATTACAAATGTAACAATAATTAATTCTATATGAATCTATAAATCCTAGATTATCTGGTTGCAATGATTTCAGAGTTAATTTAGCTTCTTCTTCTTCTGAATATTTGAAGGTAATCCTAGCTTTAATATTCATTTTAATTTTCACTTTATCTGGATTAATATATTTTTTGCAATATCCTCTATGGATTTCAAAGCCTTTGATTCAGAATAGCTTATCAGAGGTTTACCCTCCATATCAGCCTTTATTACGATTTCATCTCTAGGAATACTTCCTATAACATTTAATTCCATTTCTTCCAGCTTTCTGGTTACAAATTCTTCTTCATTTTTATTTGAAATCTTATTTATAACACATGTTATCTTGTTTATTCCTATGTCTGCTGCTAGTTTTTTTATTCTATCAGCAGTTTCTAATGATTTAAGCCCAGGTTCCACTAAAATAATCATGATATCCACAGCTTCAGCGGTTCGCCTTCCCAGATGCTCTATACCTGCTTCCATATCTAATATCACTAATTCATCTTTTTTAAGTATGAGATTCCTCATAAGAGCCTTAAGAAGCACTGATGCAGGACAGATACATCCTTCACCACCTTTTTCTACGGTTCCCATCACTAATAGCCTTAAATTTTCATTTGAATCGTATTTTATAGATAATGATTCTGGAAGGTCAGATATCTTGGGATTCATCTTGAATACTTCTCCAAAGGATGATCCTGGTTCTGCACCTGTTCGTTCCTTTATAAGTTCTCTCATTTTTGATATGGGAGTTATTTTAGTATGTATTCCTAGGCTGGATGCCAGATTCATATCAGGGTCAGCGTCGATAGCGAATACTTTATAAGTTCGTGACAATATAAATGCCAATGTACCTG
Organism: Methanobacterium sp.; assembly: GCA_003161815.1. Lineage (GTDB taxonomy): Archaea > Methanobacteriota > Methanobacteria > Methanobacteriales > Methanobacteriaceae > Methanobacterium_A. Next base: position 8,966 of record PMNN01000226.1, read on the forward strand.
AAAGGGTTGTTTTTCCAACCCCTCCTTTTCCAGTTACTGCAATTTTCATTCATCTCACCTTTATATTATGATGTATTTTAGTGTTGATATAAGATTTTTGTATAAATAACGGACATTATAGGGGCATTATAGAATATAAAAAAGATTGGGAATATATTATTAAGGGTAATGTTTATTAAGTTATATTAAAAAAAACTTTTCTTAAAGGAGGATTATCTCAATGGTTAGAGCATACACTAGAAAAGATTATATAAGGAAAATTCCTGGTTCCAGGATAGTTCAATATGATATGGGAAATCTCTCTGGAGAATTCCCTTTAACAGTCAGTTTGGCAGTTAAGGAGCCTGCACAACTATCACATAATGCGCTCGAAGCAGCTAGGATAGCATCAAA
>PMNN01000139.1 GCA_003161815.1 Methanobacterium sp.
GACTCCCCTAACTCGGCAGGATGTGTTATAGATGCTATTAGATGCTGTAAACTAGCACTTCAAAGAGGAATTGGCGGCGCACTTACTTCAATATCCGCCTATACCATGAAGCATCCACCCCAGCAATTCACCGATGACCAAGCACAAGAGATGGTGGAGGAATTTATAACAGGAGAAAGAGAGAAATAAACTTAAATATTTGATTACATTTTTTTATATTTTACTTAACTTGACACGGGTTTCATAATATGGAGTACCATCACCCTTTTCACTGATCATATCCACAGTTAAAACATTTATATTCTTCCCATATTTCATCCAACCACCCCGGTAAGTTAAAACAAAGTCCGATCTTACATCTTCACTTTCTTTAGCCTTGACTTTAAGCTCTCCAACCCTTGATTCTAACATAACAACATCTCCATCATTTATATTATTATCTTTTAATACCTGGGGATGTACCTTCACTTCTAAAAGACCATTTTCCATTTCTGATTCAGGGATAACCGAACACACCCACTTCTCAGGTGACGTGGAAAGNNACCCACTTCTCAGGTGATGTGGAGAGCAAATATAATGGATATAATTCATCTTTTCCATTATCATTATAGTTAAAATCAGTTATGAATTCAAAAAGTCCAGAATTTGTTTTAAATTTTTTATCTGCATAAGGAATTTCAGATGCAGAAACTAACTTCACAGGTCCATTCTGCAATTCTTCTAAACTAAATCCTTTCTTTAAGATAGGAGAAGCTAGTTCTTTAAGCCATTTACTAGGGTTACCGGACATTTCCTCTGAAAATCCTAATCTTTGTGATAGAAGTTGGAATATTTCAAATTCAGACTTTACATCATTTTGAGGTGGAATTACTGGATTAATAGGTGATATCCAATTGTGACCATAACTACCCATTAAATCTTCTTCCTCTAGAAATGTGGTAGCCGGCAGGAACAAATCTGCAGATTCTGAAGAGTCATTTAAGAAATGATCAATAATGATAACAAAATCAACACTTTCAAAGGCTTTTTTAACCTTCAATGAATTAGGATTAAGGTTAATTGGATTGCCTGAAGCTAAGAATATTAATTTTATAGGAGGATTAACAGTTTCTAATATAGCTTCACCGATTTTAGGCATGGGTAACTTTCTCTGATTCTTTCCCAGTTTATTCATTTCTAAAGAGAAATCAAAATATTCATATTCTTCAAAACCTTGAGTGACACCCCCTCCAGAAACGCCAATGTTGCCTGTTATGGCAGCAAGAGCATCCATCATGTGAAGAGCAAGATGTCCTTGTTTATATCTGTGCACACCCCATCCGACAATAATACTTGAAGGTTTACCTTTCGCGTAATCCATTGCTAATTCTTTTAATTTTTTGATATCAACATCACATTCCCTAGCTAGAATTTCAAGAGGATATTGATCCAGTATTTTCTTAAATGAATGGAAATTGTGAGTATATTTCTCTAGGAATCCCTGATCTTGCAGAGTATTATCTAAAATAAGTTTAATAATTACCATAGCAAGATGAGAATCTGATCTGGGTGCTGGCTGGATGAATAAGTTAGCATATCTGGCGGTTTTTGTTTTAACTGGATCTATAACAACTAGTTTGGTTCCATTTCTCTGGGCTTTTCTTAAAATTCTCCATAAATGCACGTCAGTGACTGCAGGATTTCTACCCCATATTATTATGAAATTACTGTTAAGTTGATCAATAGGATCATGGGAAATCTTCACTCCAAAATCATGTTCAAGAGCTGCATGACCTATTCCACCACATACTGTACCGTAAGTGGTTGTTACTCCACCTAATAAGTTAAAAAATCTTTTATTCATTGCTTGTAGAGCTGTACGAGCGCCGAAGCCCTGATAATAAAGGATGGCTGAGCTTCCATATTCTTCGATAACTTCAGAGATCTTAGAGGCTGCGATATTTAATGCTTCAGTCCAACTTATCCTTTTCCATTCACCGTTTTCCTTCAAAAGTGGATGAAGAATTCTTTTAGAATTATAAAAATAATTTTCAAGGTAATGAGATGTATTTTTGCAGAGGAATCCTGCGGTAATATCATGTTCAGGATTTCCACGTAATTTAATAATTTTATTTCCTTCTACTAGGGCTAAAATGCTGCAGGAACCCGGGCAATCACGAGTACATGTGGTAATAATAGTTTTCAAAAAAAATTCCTCATTATTAATATTTAGAAATTTATCATATATTTTATAGTATTAAATAAAAAGTTCTTTTAATTCCAGTATAAAAATTAGGGCTGAATTTTAGAGTTCTAAATATTATTCTAGGTTTATAGCTCCATTGGGACATACATACAGACAAGTTTCGCGTAAATTACAGTCTTCTGGGTGGTTTAATTCTATTTTATCGTTATTAACTTTCAGAATTTCCATGGAACATGCATCTACACATTCACCGCATTTAGTTACGTTACATTTTTCATGATTAATGTTTACTTCAGGCATTATTTTACTCCTTTTTTTAGAAATTTATAGTTCATTATAATGATCTTTTGATGTTTAGGGCGGCATGGGGACAGATTTCTAAACAGTTACCGCATAATTTACAAAAATCAGGCGATTTTATGGATATGGTGCCTTCTTCAATTGTGAAAACATTGGTTGGGCATACATATGCGCATGCTCCACATTTAGAGCCTTCACAGTTTTTATAATCAAGCACGATTAGTGCCATTATGAATTACCCCGATATAACTATTAAAATTTATATTTAAGATTCATAGAATTTTT